>JAIBBZ010000043.1 GCA_019694435.1 Pirellulales bacterium | reverse complement strand
GTTCGAATCCTCTGGGGTGTACTCGAAATCAGGTGTCCGTCGCGATCTGATGGCCGCGCGACGCGGCGTCCTGCGGGCCGATACGAACCGCACGGCGCCATCTTTTGGCCCGATTGAATTGGGCTGTCTGCCGGTCCGGCGGTGATTCCGCCCTATTCGTGCCAGTCGCAGTTGGCACCTGCATCTCGTTGGGCGAGGGTTCGTATGCAGCGGAGGCACGTCAGTCTTGCCGAAGGTGTTCGCCGACAAGTTGGTGCAAGTCGTTACTCGCCACCAGGCACTGCGTCGACAAATGCCGCGGGCCCGGAGCCGCCGCGGAGGCGATTCGGGCTCAACCATTGGACTCTGGCGATGAACACCGTGCCTTTGGCGCCGCGTTTGCGGGCGTCGTCGCTCCAGACGCCTTCGCCGACAGTCACCCACGATTCGGCGGGCGAAATCGCCGTGGCGCCGAAATTCCCCAGCTCGCCGCCGCGCTCGGGAATTACGATCTGCTCACTCGCACGCACGACTTGCAGTGTTTCCGGTTCGATCGGGGCCATGAACAGCGGGGCGCGGTTCCGGATGATGTGATCGTTGTTCGCGCCGCGCCGCGTATAGACGAGAAACAGCCCGCCGGAATGCGCGAGCCAGTGCTGCTGCGTGTTGTAACTTCCCAACTCGCCGCCGTCGTCAAATGTCCACGGCCGGATCGACGCATAGTGCAGGCCATCGTCGCTGGCGGTCACATAGCCGCGCAGATCGTTGCGCAGGGTCAGGTAGTACCGGCCTCGGTAGCGAGCCAGCGACGGCTCACACAGTCCGCGCACCTCGCCCAGCTCAAGCGTGGTCCCACGTTCGGCGAGCGCCAGCGTCGTGCCGTCGAAAGTGCAATGCACGACCGTCGCCGAATACGCCTCGCCGCTTGCGCCCTTGTGATACAGCGGCACCAGCAGCGAGCCGTCGGGTTCGACGAGCCATTGCGCACAACCGGGCGTGACGAGATGATAGCCTGCTTCGGTCTCAGGCAGCTCGACGATACGCCACTCCGACCAGTGTCCTCCGTGCGCGTCGGGCGAATACACGGCATAGGCAAATTCATTCGAGCGCGGCTTGGCCGTGAGCTGATTGCCGGCCTCGTCGTAAAGAATCTTCGCGCCCAGCGCGATCACCTTGCCGGTCGGAGCATGGTAGCCCGGGGTGACGTCGCACACGGCCACCGTCTCGCCCGCGGCGTTTTTCCGCCAGGCGAGCGCCGGCTCCGGCCGCGGTTCGGTCCAACCACCCTGAGCCTGGCGGTGCATCGTCGCCAATCCATCGTAGTGATCGCTGACGTGCAGGTGACGCTGCAGCGTGATCAGCGGCTCGGGCACGACGCGATCGCCCGCTGCGCTTGGATAAACAGTAGCGCGCGGGTGATACCAGAGGTATTTGCCGTCGTCGTGGGACAGCACTTCTTCGAGCTCGACGCGAAAATTCACCGGTCCGCCGACCCGTTCGGCCAGGGCAAGTTCGAGCGGGCGTTGCAGCCGATCGGCCAGATCGCGATGTCCGCGTGGGTTGGGGTGGTAGCCATCGGTGGTCCATTCCTCGAGGGCCTCGCCGGCTGCGAGGGCCGCGGTCCAACCGGCAAAATGATCGATGAGAACCACGTCACGCCGCGCAGCCACTTCACGACATACATCCATGTACTTGCTCAGCCGCACGTTGCCGTGTTCGCCCAGACCGTTGGCCGGCGATTGCTTGGCATAGCATGGCTCGGTCATCAACAGCGGCTCAGCCCCCAGGGCCCGTACCCGCTCGACGAGTTCATCGAGGTTGCGTCGAAACTCCTCGCGCGACAGACGGCTCTCGGTTCGACCGGGATCGACATAGCAATCGTTCGTGCCATACATGATCGCCACGATCTGTGGCTGCTGCGGTACGATCTGGGCATCGAACCGCGCGAGCGCCCCGGCCGTCGTCTCACCGCCGACGCCCTGGTTGATCACCACAATCTGGCGGTCGGCCACGGCCACTCGCGATTGCAGCACCGCGGCAAACGTTTCGTTCTCGGCGACGCCGGGACGAGCCCCCTTGGTGATCGAGTCGCCGAGCATGACGACCGTGAGCGGCTCGTCCGCCACCACCGGCGTCGAAGCAGCCAGCAGTCCCGAGACCACCATCACGATCCAACCGATGGAACTGCGCATGGCTGGCATACCTTTATGAATGCGATGAATTCAGCTGCCCAGGCCTTGAACAGCAAGACTGACGTTGGAGGGCTCTGCTGAGCTGGAGCACATGCTGCTCGAAAGGCGGCCTATTCCTCGACGACCAACTGCCCATTCATCACCATCCAGTGCCCTGGGAAGGAGCAGAGAAACGGGTAACGGCCGGGTTGTTTGGGCGCATGAAAGTAGATCGAGAATTCCGTACCTGCCGGAACGACGTCGGTGTAGGCCAGGATGTCCTCCGAATCGGGAACGTACTGCCGGTTTGCTGCCTCGGGATTACCGACCAGGCGATTAACGAGGTTGCCAACGCGCTGGAATGCGCCCGGTTGCACCAAGACCCAGTTGTGTGGAACCACGTCGGGATTCACCAGCGTCAGGCGCAGGGCCTCACCGGCTTTGGCGTTCAACACACGGGTCGCATAGTTGAGATTCTTGCCCGCTTCGATCCGCAACTCGCGGGCCCCGTCGATCGAGTCGCGCCAGGGGTTGGGCACCGGCGGCCGGTCGAGCAGGGCCAAGTCGATTTGTTGCGGATGCGGGGGCGCGGGCTTTTCCAGGGCCTCGTACCCCGGATACGAGGTGAAGGGCACGTCGAGCACGTGCACCGTGGCAAATAGATCGATAGGGCGCCCCGCGTCGACCTGCATCCGCAAGTGAAGCTGATTCACCGGCTGCAGATCAGGAATCTCGAAGAACACGCTTCGGCCGTCGGCCAGAACATGCGCCGCGGTGACGGGCCAGCGATCGTGACCGACCGCGCCTGGATGCGAGGGCGCATACTCGGCCGAGCCATAAGCGGCGCTGAAGCGATAGTTCCAAGCCTGGGTAAATTGCAGCTCGGCACGACCGGCGCGGTCCTCCTCAAGGGGCGAAGAAAACGTGACGCGCACCCCGTTTTGGTGTACCCGAAACGCCACGGGCAACTGGACCGCGTCGCCCGTGTAACGAACGCGCTCAAACGAGCCGTCGGCGATCGTGTAGGTCCCCCAGCCTCCCATGCCACACACATACAATTGGCCGTCGTGCGGATGAAATCGTCCCCGATGAGGTCCTGCGGCAAAATCCCCGGGGAGCGGCGTCACGGCCCCCTGCGACACGCCGGCAACTTCGTCTCGAAGTACCAGGAAGTAGCTGCCAGCGCCATAGGAGTAATGCACGAGGTTGTCGGCCAAAGGCCCCCAGCGTTGGCTGTCGATGTACGTCTGCCCGCCAGCCGAGTTGTCGATCCCGCGCGGCAGGTAAACCAAGGGCCAATCGACGCGGCCATCGCGCAAGCCACCCAAGCCGAAGTGCGGAACGAGATTCTTCGTATTCAGGCCCGCCGCCAGGTTCGAAGTACCAGGTGCTCCCACGAGCCCGATATAGGAAGTCACGGTCCATTCGCCCTCCGACGCCGGAACGGTCAGTGAGCCATCGGGGAGCAAGGCCAGCCCATCCGGGTTGCGGAGGCCCGTTGCCAGGATCTGGAGTTTGCTTCCATCGGGCGAAATCCTCATCACCCCTTGCTTCCCCGAGGCGGTGTAGAAATTGCCCGCCGCGTCACGTTCGAGCCCGCAGACAAAATCGTGACCAGCCGGCGAGGTGTCGTAGCTACGGCAGAAGCATTCGTAGTAGTCGGCCTCGTCATCGCCGTTCAAGTCGTGCAACCGCGTGATCTGATCGCGGCCGAGCACGTAGACGCCACCGTCGGCGACAACGAGCCCGAGCGCGTGATGCAGGCCCGCGGCAAAGCGCTTCCAGCGCACGTGGCCCAGGTTCGCGTCCAACCCCGAGACATGCCAGACCTCGCCCTGCATCGTACAGAGCAGCGCACTGCCGTCGGGCAGAAAATCGTGCCCGCCGAAGAAAAACAACGAGTTCCAAGGCGTCTGGCTCGGCAACGTAATGCGATCGATCGCGTAGGGGCTCTGAGCGCCCAGCGTGCCTTGCGTTTCAAACACTTGCGGCCATTGCACGGCGCCACCGTGGACGAGTTCGCGCGCCGGATGCGCGGCCGCCGGGGCGACGACTCTTTGGACCGCTTCGGACGTCGCCAAGGGCTCATCCAGCATCCGCACTCCGTCAATCTCGTAAGCAAACACGACACGAGCCCCGTGGCGGTACAGGCCGAGATAGCGCCCCTGGCCCGCGGGCCGCGGCTCCGTGGGAATCGCCAGCTCGACCCCGTCGGCGCGCAATCCGTCGAGGAAACCGTGACGCACGGACGAGAATTTCACGAATCCGCCGCGCCACGCGGCAACGTACTCCAACTTGTCGGTATCGAAGCATATGGCCCGTTGATTATCGAGCTGTACGCAAATCGCTCGCGCAACGGGCCCTTGCGGTCCGTGAAACACGCCGCTGATCAAGCTGCCGTTGTCCATCGCGTTCCAGCGATCGTCGCGCCACGTATCTTCGTTCTGATTTCCCCAATGTCCCAACACACCACCATCGAGTCCTGGATACTCGGGCAGGAGCATCGCGCTGGGCGCATGGTCGCGAAAGAAGTCGGCCTCCTTGGCGTAGTAATCGTAGAGCCGGTCGCGATTCACCGGGTGTTGTGCGAATTCGTGCGCACCGGGATCAAGCGGCGACCGATCGCAATCAAACGCCGTCGGCTGATGGGCGTGAGCCACTGCCACGGCACTCGCAACACCGCGTTCGTGGCCCTGGTCGAGCAGAAATCGTACGAGATCGCGCTGCTGCACACTGGTCATGGCAGCGCAGAGGTTTTCCGGCATCAGCGACCCCAGGGGTTGCCGCTCGACGATCGATTCCGCCGCAAAGGTGAGGCGCTGTCCGGTTGCCGTTTCAAACAGCACGAGCTGTTGCGCGTCCTCACGCTCGACATAGCCTTGATGGGTAATGCCCTCGTCGGAGACCAGCGTCCACGCAAGAAATTCGGGCTTGACGTGTCGTTTGGGCCAGAGCAACGCCTCGACGATCTCTTCGGCCCGCAAGCTCGCGCCCACGCGCGACAGCTCGGGCCCAATCGCGCCGCCCGTATCACCCACGCGATGACACGACAGGCAGGCGAACTTGGGCGATGCGAACACTGTGGCTCCGCGCAGGGCGTTTCCGCTCCGCTGCGCCGCATGTACCAACGCGTCGACCTGCGTCTGTTCGGCCGCATTGAGCGGCATGGTGGTTGACGCGTCCTGATGGGCAGGCGCGTCTGCATAGGTGCGAAACTTCGGCCGCGAGGCGTCGGCGTTGCCGCGCAAGCGCTTGACCAGCCAGGCCAGCCCGTCCAGGTTGTCGGCCAGCCGCGCTTCGGCGTCCAGGTCGGTGTGGTTCAAGATGCCGATCGGGCCTCGATAGCCGCTCGCGTCGATCGTGCGCAGCAGTTCCAGGTCGAGCGTGCCCGCGCCGATCGGCAGGATCTTCTGCCCCTGTTCGTCGCCGTGCGGCATCATCCCGTTGAGGTTCAGTGCCAGCAAATGCGGCTTGATGCGTGCCAAGATTTCGGCAAAACGTTCGAGGTGGCCGTGTGCATGGTGAAGGTTGTAGACGATGCCGACGTTGGGCAGTTGCAGCCGCTCGAGGATGGCGAGCTGGTTCTCTGGTTCGCCAAACCACCCGCCATGGTTGTACAAGCCGATCTGGCATTCGAGTTTCGCAGCCTCGAGGGCGAGAGGCCGAATCGCGTCGGCACACGCCTGCACGCGATCGACGTCCGCGGGCGGATCGCCCATGATCACCCAGAATTGCATCCGCAGGCCATGGCGGCGAACGACGTCAAGAATCTTACGGTTGACTTCATTCAAATCGGGGCCGGCCATCCACCAGGCCATGATGCGTACGCCGTGCCGCTGCATGGCCGCCACTTCTTCGTCGAACAACGGCACGTGCTCGTCGCGCCAATCGTAGGCCAATTGAAAAATGCCAAGCCGTTCGAGCATCGCACCGCGCTGCTCGGGAGTGCGACGCGCGGAGTCGAACGGAACAATGCACCAG
The DNA here is from genome assembly GCA_019694435.1 of Pirellulales bacterium. Classification (NCBI taxonomy): domain Bacteria; kingdom Pseudomonadati; phylum Planctomycetota; class Planctomycetia; order Pirellulales; species Pirellulales bacterium. Next base: position 32,596 of record JAIBBZ010000043.1, on the reverse strand, counting down.
GCCACGAGGTTGTCCGGGCGAAACAGATCGGCGGCGTGTACTGCTGGACCAATAGTGGCCAACAGTGCGCAGCCGATCGCCAGACACAGGCGCCCCCAGCGCCCTGACATCACTTTCATGACTTTTTGGTCTCCCACGGCTTGCTCGCTGGCCGAGTTTAGCTCGCCCGCCAGGATGACGCACCTTGGACGGAGTGCAAATCTATCCGCTATCGGGCGCCGGAGTCTTGATCGACGCTCAAGAGTACCCTGCTGCCCGATATTGATCCGCATCGGGCGTTGCACCCAGGCGGCAAGCCCAGAGCGGCACGCAAGCCGTCTATGCCCAAACCGGTCCTCGGGTCATTGCCGGGCTCCCGCGGTGAAACCCTCGGAGTGTCATGCGGTCATCCCAGCGTGCAAGAGGCTTAGCGTGACCGGGCAGTTGGGGGCACCTGACCGCTTTCGGAAGATCCGTACAACCAAGCTGGCGAACAGAAACACACGGATGCATAATGCGGGCGCACTGCAACATGCAACGGTAGCGTTGCTTCGTACTTGGCGGAGGTGCCTCATGAAAAGACCGTATAGCGTCTTGTCGTTTTTCCATCCGCAATGCGACACCCACTCACTGCTGTTGACCTTCCTGACCATCACTCTGACTCTTTCCAGCGGCTCGTCCGCCGCGGCCGCCGTTATCACGACCACCCCACTTCAGGTTGGAGGATACCTCGACGGAGGATTGGCCAACAACGACCCGGTCCACCAAAACTACTTTGTGGGTTATGGGACGGTCGCCGGCGTGCGCACCCCTGAACGCCGAAGCTTCTTCTGGTTTCATATTCCGGCGTTTCCGGGAGTAATCGACGACGTCACCATCAAGCTCGAGAACCTGGCATCGACGAGTCTCGTGTTCGGGGCAGGTCCGGACCCGCACCCCGAGATCCATGACATGACGGAGGATTTTCAACTCGGAGCAACCCCCGTTTCCCCGGCGACGATGATCGACATGGGCATGAGTGCCGCGGCAAACCAAGCGGTCTTCGACGGCATGAATGACCATCCCATCGCCGATCCGTACACGTTTTCCATGGCTTCGATGTATACGTTTCCCATGACCGCCGAGATCCACTTCAACTCCTTGGGGATCGGCCTGATCGACACCCATCGTGGCGCCGACATCGTACTGACCGGATGGATGCCGACCTGGTCGTATGACACGCGCACCGATGGGATGGGGCACTTCCTTGAAGGCGACGAGTTGATTTTTGGTCTCTCCGACGTAGGAGCCATGGGCGGCGTTCCTTTCCCTGAACTGGCGATCTCGTTTCACGTCGTTCCTGAGCCGAGCGCGTTCATCTCTCTCGCGATCGGTGGCGCCCTTCTGGGGCTTCGCTGCAGGCGGTTCAGGCGCGCTTCGCACTAGCGCCCTTACCGTTCGACGACCAGTTGCAAGTCGGGCCGCGACCGCCGCAATTCTGCCTGCAAGGGCGCATCGCATTGATTGGCCGAAACGGCCAAGGTGCGCAAAGTCTTGATCGCGGCGAGCACCCGGATACCGGCGCCGGACATGTGCGTATGCGCAACGCTGACTGTCTCGAGCCGGGGCCAGCCCTGCAAAGTCGACGCCGCGGCGTCGGTGATCGCACTTCCGGCCAGGTTGATCGTCCGCAAACTCGCAAGCGCCGACAACGCGGCCAGATCGTCGTCGCCAACCGGCAAGCCAGCGAGACCGAGTTCCGTGAGGGCCTCGAGTCGCGCCAGCGCACGGATCGACGTGCCGCTTGCCCGGGTCCCGCTCAGATCGAGCACTTCGAGCTGCGGCAACGCCGCAAGGACCGGCAGGCTGTCGTCGGCAATCTGCGTCCTCGCCAACATCAGGCGGCGCACCTTCGGCAGCGCTGCCCAGTGGGCCATCATCAATCGCAAATCGCCATCGCCAAGCGGCTGGCCGGCAAAGCTGACGATGTCGCCGCCGGCCGAACGCATCCCGGCCAGTTGCACGATGCACGCATCGGCCGCGATGCGCGCGACATCGGCCGGGGATCGCTGCAATGGGCGCGGCGCGGCGATGCCGAGCTGCTCGCGGCGCTCCCACAGAAAGCGCCCGATCGCCTCGCCGGCCAAGGCATGCGCTCGCTCGTTGGGATGTTGATCGGTGGGGTGCACCCAAAGTTCCGGGCCATGAAATCGGGCATAGATGGCTCGCAGATCGAGATGCGCGATCTGGGCGCCACGGCAGTATTCGGCCACCCGCTCATGAATCGCTGCAAACGGGTATTCGCCGTCCAGATCGTGAAAAAAAGGAAAAGAAACCACGGCCAACGCCGTGCCGTGCTCGCGGCATTGTGCCTGAATGTCGTCCAGCGCCGCGCGGCAGTGTTGCCACTTCGCGCTATCCGTGGCAAACGACGCGGCGCTCTCACGGATATAGCGCCGCGCCACGACCTCCTGCAGGACACGTTGCCGTCCCCAGGACCAGAGATACGAGTATGCCGACAGACGATCGGGCGATTGGATCAAGCGGGTGTAGTTGCGATAGAACTCCACCAACGGGCCCTCTTGCGCCAAATCCTGTTCGACGTCGTTGGGCACAAAATGCAATACGACGAGTTGCGGTTCGTAGTCCCAGCCGCGCTGCCTCAACACTTCGGCCTCGTCGCGCGTGTTCTTGCCGGAGATGCCCGTGTTGATCGCTTCGTACTCGACGTCTTGTGCCTTGTGGTTGAGCCAGGCCTCGGTAACGCCGAGACACACGTCGGCCTCGTGTACCCCTTGCCCCATGAGATAACTGTCGCCCAGACCCAAGATGCGCACCGTGCTGGCCGACCTGGCGATCGCCCGTTCTCGATCGCGCCAGCCGGCCGAATTGAAATGGTGGTCGACCGCGGCGCCCGGGCCGAAGTAGCCGCGCGGGTCGGTGAAATACAGCGTCCGGTGTGTGGCCAAGGGCACATACCCGCCGCGCGAGCACATCCGTGGACCATTCGTGGCCGGCAAGAAGACGTGCTCATGCATCCGCTCGTAATGGCCCCGGACCCCGCAGACGCGGAATGCCAGCTCGACGATCGCCAAGGTGACGACGAAGCTGCCCAAGGCCAAGAGCACGCGCGCCAACAGGCGACGCCCCCCAGGGCGCGGCATTTTGTTCGAGGCGCGGTGCAAATTCATGACCCGGCCTCGGGCGTGGCGGCTGGGCTGGGCGTCTCGGGCGCGGGCGACGCTGCCGCGTGGCGCCGTGGCAGGTGCAGCGAGGCGAGCCACTGCGCGATACGGCGGGCCGCAATCGCGTGGGCCAGCTCGTTGGGATGATGATCCGAAGGGTGGACCCAGAGATCGCGATCGTCGTAACGCTGAAAATCGGCAAGCAGGTCGAGCGCAGGAATGCCCAACGATTGCGCCGTGTCGGCCACCAATTGGTGAATTTCGCCGAACGGATAGTGCCGCAGTTGGTACAACTCGGGAAACATCACCAGCACCAGATCGATGTGCCGTTCGCGGCACAACTGGGCCGCACGCGCAAGCGCATCGCGCGAGGTCTGCCAGTCGACCGACGTGTCGCCGGGGTTGTTGAGAAACCGCCGGGCGTCTCGGAAATAGTGCGCACGGTAATAGCTGGCCACATTGCGTTGCAGCCGCCAGTTCCGGTACGCGTACTCGGCCAGATCTGCGATGCGGCTGATCTTCGCGGCGCGGCTCTGTTCCAGGTAGATGCCCAGGGTTTGGCCATGATTGAGAAACGTGTAATCGGAATAAGCATCGTTGAGATAGAACTGGATGATCACCAGATCTGGGTCGAACGTCAGCCACTGCCGCTCGAAATAGACGACTTCATCCCGGGTGTTGTAGCCCTGAACGCCGGCATTCAGCACCTCGAACCGGGCGTCCCCGCCATGGCCCTGGTTGAGTAGTCCCTCGAGTTGGCGCAGGAAAGTATCGGGCTCGCGCACGCCTTGCCCAAACGTAAACGAATCGCCCAGTCCGAGCACCCGGATCACGCCGGCTGGCTTGGCGACCGAAACCTCGGGCCCGTGCAGGCCTTGGGAATTGATCTGGTAGACGAGGCCGTTATCGGCGTCGAAATAGCCGCGCGGATTGCTCGCATAAAACACCTTGAACCGCGTGCCGGGCACGTGCTCTCCGGTCTTGACGCCCAGCGATTCATAGCGGCTGGCATTCTTATAGATGCCTTTCCCCCATCCCGGGATGCGCGCGAACTCGTACCCATTCCAGCCGACCCAACGGGGCGGTGCATAGCGTTCCGGCCGAATGTCGAATACTCGCAGCACGATCTCCGCCGCAAGCAGCGAGATTAGCAGCGCTCCGCCGACGGCCACCCAGCGAAAGGCGCGACGCGAACGCGCAGGCTCGACGCCGGATGACTTCGAACGTTTCGCTGCTGTCATCATGGGCTTCGCGATCACCGGCAAGGGCTATTTGCGCGGCTGGGCGGACGTCTTGGCCAGTTGTCGCGCCCGCGCGAACTCGACTTGCGCTTCCGCCGCGCGACCCAGGCGTTGTAGGGCAATTGCCAAATTGTAGTGCGCCACGGGGCTCTCGGGTGCGGCTTGCGCGACTTGTTGCAATGGCGCCAGCGCCAAGCCGGCTTGATTCATCACCAGGTACGCCGTACCCAGCGCCAGCGCGACGCGCAGTGCGGGATCATCAACGCCTTGGGCCTGCGCATACCAGGGTTCGCGCCGGATCGTCAGCCAGACATCTTCCTGGATGGGCGCATTTCCCCACGGTAACGGCGGGACCGAGTAGCGCGCCGCCTGACAGATGCGCTCGACGGCCTCGACCATTTCGCGCCGGCGAGCCAACGCATATCCCAGGCGAAGATTCGGCAGTTCGGATTGAGGATTGATGGCCAGCGATTCGCGCCAGATCGGCACGTGATCCTCGGTCGCCCAGGCCGCCGACTGCCGCCAGGCGAGCAAGGCCAATACTCCGACGACGGCACCGCCGCAGGCGATCCTCAGCGGCCGCGGCAGGCGCAGCTCGCGCCCCAGCAGAACGGCCCCGCCGACGAGCAGGGCTAGCAATCCGGGCAGCGCCAGATATTGCCAATGGTCGGCCACGAGCGAATATCGCATGAACATGATCTCGGTGAATCCGAGCACTGGAAACAAGTTGACGAGGTAGTAACCCATCGCCGTCAGCGGCGCTGCTCCCCAGGTGCGCCGCGCGAGCCAACTCGCGATCAAGAGCCCCACTAGCGACGCCACGGCAATCACGCCCAGGGCATCGATCTGCCCTAGTTCCCAGCGTGGGTACACGACGGCCAAGGGGTGAGGCCAAACAGCCTTGGCGGCATAGAACCACACTGCCTTGCCGGCGATCAGCAGGCGCTCAAAGAACGTATCGTCGCGAGCCCATTCGATCCCCGGCTGCTTCTGTTTCATCAGCATGCCCACGGCCCCGAACCAGGCACTCGTCAGAAACCAAGGCAGGCAGAGCCAGGCGTCGCGCGGCACGATTCGGCCCCGCCACCAGGCGACGACGATCAGCATCGCCAAGGGCCACATGACGACCGCCGACTTGGTCAGTAGCCCCAGCAAGAAACAGCCCCACGCCGCCAGGTACCACCGGGCCCCGCCGCGTTCGAGAAAATCCAGATAGCACCACAACGCCAACAATACGCCGGCGGTCGATTGCACGGTCTTGCGCTGCGAAATCCAGACGACACTTTCGACGTTCACGGGATGCACGACAAAGATCAAGGCCGCCCACCAGGCGCCCGGCACGCGCAATCGGGCGAACAACAGCCACAGCAGCACGCCGTTCGCTGCGTGGAACAACTGGTTCAGCACGCGATAGGGCAGCGCCCATTCACCCCAGACGCGCCACTCGAACCAATGCGTCGAATAGTGCATCGGCCAATAGTCGCCCTGGTTCCAGGTAAACCACAGCTGGTACAGACCTTCGTCGGCGCAAACTTTGGGATTGTTGACCACCCAATCGTAGTCGTCCCAAAAAAAGCCGCCCGGCAGCGCGGGCAGATGAACCACAAGCGCGGCGACAAACAGGACCGCCGCGGCCAGCAATTTCGGTCCGAGGCGATGCGGGGAGGACGGGGTTTGCTGGTTCGCGTCGCGGGGGTCCAATCGCGGCTCCAGATCGAATTCACTCGGCCCGGTCAGGCGGGCAGCGCAAGCTCCTCAGCGCCGCCACACAATCCTTCATAACCTCGAACGCCGGCACGAACCAGTCGAGGGGCGGCCGCTGTTGGCCGCGCGGTCGGTGTCGATCGCTCGATGCGCGAGGTGAGGGAGTTGACGTTCACATCGAACACGCCCAGCGCATCGCTTTGGGCTAGCGCAGCGATCGCAGCAATACCGCCACCGGGGCCCGGATCTCAGGAGTTCGATCTTGCTTCCACCGTCACCGTGCGTGCTTCCCGTACGAGCGCCGGGAACTGGATGGTGAAGGCGGTGCCCTGATTGACCTGGCTGGCCACTTCGATCGTGCCGCCGTGTTCCCGCACGATCGCCTGGCAGATGCTCAACCCCAGCCCCGTCCCACTCTGCTTCGCCCCGCGCGACCGAGCCCGGTCGCCGCGGTAAAACGGCTCGAAGATGTGCGGCAGATCCCGGACAGAAATCCCCACTCCCGTGTCGCTCACCCGCAGTACCGCCTGCTGACGCGCATCGTCGCGCGACAGGCTCACCTGCACCTCGCCGCCCGCCGGAGTGTACTTCAAACAGTTGTCGATCAGATTGTTGAGCACCTGACGCAGATGTTGTGCCGCGCCGCTGACCCACACGTCCGGCGCCACCGTGGCCGTCAGCGTCACCGCTTGATCCTCGGCCGCCGCGCGAAAGATCTCCACCGAACGCCGCACCACCTGGTCCAGTGCCACCGGCTCGTCGCAACCCTGCAAGCCCACCGTGTCGCTCTCCGCCAGCAGCAGCAACTGGTTCACCAGAAACGACAGATGCGAGCAAGCCTCGCTCACCTCGTCGAGCAGCTCCTGGTACTCTTCCGGCGTCCGCTCTGCCGCCCCGGTCACCTCGACCGCCGTCTGAATCGCCGCCAGCGGCGAACGCAGCTCGTGCGCCGCGTTGGCCACGAACTGCCGGTTGTGCTCCACATACGCCGCGATCCGGTCGAGCAGCCGGTTGATCGTCTGCGACAGCTGATCCAACTCGTCGTTCGTCTGTCGCACCGGCAATCGCTGCTCGAGCTGCGTCGGCTGCAAAGCCTCGGCACCGCGGATCAGCTCGGCCATCGGACGGATCGCCCGGTTGGCCAACCAGAAACCGCCCAACGGAGACAGCGATACCATCAACAACCCCACCATCAGCATCGCACGGTTCAATTGCGCAAAATGAGCCTCGAACGGCTCCGGCGTCGCGCCCACCCGAATCCGCATCGGCGGCATACTCGCCGAGCCGAGCTGCCGACGCGCGACGCGATACTTGCCGATCGAAATCGTGTATTCGCCGGGAATGCCGGTGCGACCGCGGTTGCGCAGCGCGGTGGGCGTGCTCGCGCTGTTCCACGTCACGCGGCCATCAGGACCCAGCACCTGCATGAACACGCCGCGATGAGCATGTGCGATGGCCTTGCGGTTCATGACCTCGAGAATCGCCGTCATGTCGGGCCAGAGTCGCTCGAATTGCAGCGACAGCTCGCCAATATCGTCCTGAATCAGCTCGTCGGTCTCTGCGCGGGCGACCTGCCACAATCCCCAACGCAAAGTCCAGAGCGCCACGAGCACCGTCAGCAGCAAGACGCCTGTATTCCACAGCGTCAGCCGAATGCGGATCGACTCCAGCTTGGCGATTGAGCGCATCGGCAACGTGCCGCGATGGGCGAGAGAATAGTCAAGAAGGCAATGTCGCTGCGGTCTTCAACTCGGGCCTGGCGCCGTACCAGGCCGGGAATCGCACGGTGAAGGCGGTGCCCTGATTGACCTGGCTGGCCACTTCGATCGTGCCGCCGTGTTCCCGCACGATCGCCTGGCAGATGCTCAACCCCAGCCCCGTCCCACTCTGCTTCGCCCCGCGCGACCGAGCCCGGTCGCCGCGGTAAAACGGCTCGAAGATGTGCGGCAGATCCCGGACAGAAATCCCCACTCCCGTGTCGCTCACCCGCAGTACCGCCTGCTGACGCGCATCGTCGCGCGACAGGCTCACCTGCACCTCGCCGCCCGCCGGAGTGTACTTCAAACAGTTGTCGATCAGATTGTTGAGCACCTGACGCAGATGTTGTGCCGCGCCGCTGACCCACACGTCCGGCGCCACCGTGGCCGTCAGCGTCACCGCTTGATCCTCGGCCGCCGCGCGAAAGATCTCCACCGAACGCCGCACCACCTGGTCCAGTGCCACCGGCTCGTCGCAACCCTGCAAGCCCACCGTGTCGCTCTCCGCCAGCAGCAGCAACTGGTTCACCAGAAACGACAGATGCGAGCAAGCCTCGCTCACCTCGTCGAGCAGCTCCTGGTACTCTTCCGGCGTCCGCTCTGCCGCCCCGGTCACCTCGACCGCCGTCTGAATCGCCGCCAGCGGCGAACGCAGCTCGTGCGCCGCGTTGGCCACGAACTGCCGGTTGTGCTCCACATACGCCGCGATCCGGTCGAGCAGCCGGTTGATCGTCTGCGACAGCTGATCCAACTCGTCGTTCGTCTGTCGCACCGGCAATCGCTGCTCGAGCTGCGTCGGCTGCAAAGCCTCGGCACCGCGGATCAGCTCGGCCATCGGGCGGATCGCCCGGTTGGCCAACCAGAAGCCCCCCAACGGAGACAGCGATACCATCAACAACCCCACCATCAGCATCGCACGGTTCAATTGCGCAAAATGAGCCTCGAACGGCTCCGGCGTCGCGCCCACCCGAATCCGCATGCCGGGAATCCGCGCCGAGTGAAACAGCTTGCGCGCGACGCGGTACTTGTCGATCGAGATTGTTTCTTCCCCAGGAATCGCCGCGAGCTGTTGCAGCGCCAGGGGCGTATTATGGCTGCTCCATTCGACGCGCCCCTCGGGATCGAGCGTTTGGATGAAGACCCCGCGATGTGCGTGGGCCAGCGCCTTGCGGTTCATCACCGCCTCGATCGCCACCTTGTCGGGCCAAAGTTGCTCAAACTGATAGGACAGCTCGAGCATGTCCTCTTGAATCAGCTCGTCGGTTTCTTGTCGCGCGACTTCTCTCAAGCCCAGGCGCAACGCCCAAAACGCGGCTAGCACCGTCAACAGCAGGACGAAGGTATTCCAGAGCGTCAGTCGGACGCGGATCGATCTAACCGACCCGTTCCACCGGGCGAAGGGCATAGCCGCGTCCCCGAACGGTTTGAATGCACGACACGGGCGCCCCGCGGTCCAACTTGCGGCGGAGGTGATTGATGTGCACCTCGATCACGTTGGTCGAACCTTCCCAGTCCGAATCCCACAAATGTTCGCAGAGCATCTTGCGCGTGACAACCTGGCCCGCGTGCCGCATGAGAAATTCGAGCAGGCTGAATTCCGTCGGCGTCAATTCGACTTGTCGACCGTCGCGTTCGACGCGCCGGGTAGTCAAATCGAGCTGCAAATCGCCGCAAGCTACGGACGTCGAGGGGCGAGTCTGGGAACGCCGGCAAATCGCCTCGATGCGCGCCAGCAGTTCCGGAAACGCGAACGGTTTGACGACGTAATCGTCGGCCCCGGCCTTGAGCCCAGCGACCCGCTCTTCAATCGAGCCCAGCGCGGTCAACAGGATGACCGGCGTGCGATTACCCGACTCGCGAACTCTTCGCAGCAGATCGAGCCCGGAGATGCCCGGCAAGAGAATATCGAGCACGATGACGTCGAAGGCCTGAGCCGCGAGCGCTTCGAGCGCCGCGGCGCCGTCGGCTACGAGCGTGCAGCGCTGACCGCTTTCGGTGAACCCGCGCCGCAAGGCCTTGCCGATCACCGGGTCGTCTTCAACGACGAGCAACTGCATCGAGGCGCTGCTGGTGGGAGAAACCATAGAACTCACATTGAAGCTCGAATCTTCGCGACGGTGAAGCAAGATCATCATTCGCAACGTGCGCTTGCGATCGCCCCGAGACGAGCAGTGCCTCTATGCAAGATTATCGACGCATGGTCCAAATCGACAGCCAATCCGCGTTCGCGCTCGACCAAACTTAACGATTATTAACGGCCTAACCCTGGTAACTGCTTAGGTCGCGGTTCTATAGTGTCCGAGGAGGAAGTAAGGGGCTGCGATGCACGTTCAAAGCACTTGCCAAAGTACAAACGGCAACGTCGCCGGACATGGATCGCGGACCCAACCCATGCATTGTCCGACATCACGCCTCAACTCCCAACCGTAGTCACCAGGGCTGCAGCGAGATCACTGGGACCTCGTGACGACCGTCGATGGCGGCGATCTTCAGTGGTGCCCAATCAAGCCGTGGCCTCGACAACTCTCTCGAAGGTTTTTCTGACGGCAGTTTACTCCGAGACTTGACGCCTGAGCGGCGATCCCAGCACCCGGCCGATCAAGGCAACGAGACGACTGCGCTACCCGAACAACTGCGCTGCGATCCGAACAACTGCGCACCGTGCACACGGTCCTGCCTGACGCACCGAGCCCCAAGACGGTTGGGCCGGTGCCGGTGCGCAGTATTATAACTCTACCGTCCGCGCCTACCCTTTGCACGGTACCCCACCCCCGGGGTTGCCAGTCGCACAATGCTGTTCAATACCGTCTCCCGCGCCCCTCGCGCCGGGAGGCATTTTTCGAACCGCCGCGGCCAACACCGCCGCAATTCGGCAAGCGTGTCGCCTGTCGAATCGCGGCGCGGTCTTGGGCCAGCGACCTGAAGTTCAGGGAAAGACACCATGGACCAACCGGTAAAGTCACAAGCGCGCAAAGACGCACCTGCCCCTGGTTTCGCCGGAATGCTGCAGAACTGGCAGCCCGACCTGACCTCCGGCTTCCTCGTTTTCCTGATCGCCCTGCCGCTGTGCCTCGGGATTTCCCTGGCCTCGGGTTTCCCCGCGATCGCCGGCGTATTCACCGCCATCATTGGCGGCATCGTCGCGTCCTTGATCAGCAATTCCGAGCTGACCATCAAGGGTCCCGCAGCCGGCCTGATCGTCATCGTGCTGGGGGCGATGAACGACTTCGGCTATACCCGCGGGGCCGACGCAGCGGCCGACGCCCACGCTTACCACATGACCCTGGCCGTGGGCCTCGTCGCGGCCTGCATCCAGATCGGCTTCGCCGTGTTGCGGGCCGGTGTCCTCAGCGAACTGTTTCCGCTGGCCGCCGTGCACGGCATGCTGGCAGCGATCGGCGTAATCATCATTTCCAAGCAGGCCCACGTGATGCTCGGCGTCAAGCCGACCGCGTCGGAGCCGTTGCCGCTCTTGGCCGAGATTCCGCACAGCCTGATGAACCTCAACCCCGAGGTGGCCATTATCGGCCTCATCAGCCTGGTGGTTTTGTTCGGCGTGCCATTGATCAAGAACAAGACGATTCGCAAGGTACCGTCGCAATTGATCGTCATTCTGCTGGCGATTCCGCTGGGCATGTATTTCGATCTCGCGCACGAGCACTCGTACAAGTTCGCGAGCGCCGAGTTCAAACTGGGCCCCAAATTCCTGGTCGACGTGCCGTCGAACATGTTCGCCGCCATGACGCACCCTGAATTCGGCGTGCTCACCAACCCCGTCGCCTGGAAATGGATCGCGATGTTCGCCCTGATTGGCAGCCTCGAATCGCTGCTGTCGGCCAAGGCGATCGACCTGCTCGACCCGTGGCGGCGCAAGACCAACTTCAATCGCGACCTGCTGGCCGTCGGCGTCGGCAACGCGATCGCCGCATCGATCGGTGGTCTGCCGATGATCTCCGAGATCGTCCGCAGCCGGGCCAACATCGACAACGGTGCGCGGACCCGGGGCGCCAACTTGTTCCACAGCTTGTTCCTGCTGGCGTTCGTCGCGTTGGTGCCGAACATCATCCACCAGATTCCTCTGACCGCCTTGGCGGCCATGTTGTGCTACACCGGCTTCCGTCTGGCTCATCCGCGCGAGTTCTGGCACGTCTGGCAGATCGGCGCCGGCCAGTTGCTCGTGTTCGTCACGACACTCGTGGCCGTGCTGGCAACCGACCTGCTGATCGGCGTGCTGATCGGTATCGCGCTGCAAATCGTCCTGCTGCTCTTCGATGGGGCCCCGTTGGTTTCGCTGGTCAAGCCCCATTTGGAGATCGATCAGCCCGACGAAAAGACGTTTGTGATCAACGTCAGGCACTCGGCCGCCTTCACCACCTGGCTGGGCCTGCGCAAGCAGATCTACGGGGCAGGTGCCGACAAGGACGTCGTGATCGACTTGTCCGACACGCGGCTGGTCGATCACAACGTGCTGGAAAAGCTGCACGAGCTGGAACGCGAGTTCGAGACGCGCAACTGCCGGCTGGTGATCAAAGGCCTCGACGAGCACCAAAGCAGCTCGTCGCACCCGACGGCCTCGCGCCGCAAGCCGAAGAAGGTGGAAACAGCGGTTCCTCGCTAAGCGCCGGCTGTTGCAAAGCGCAGCCGCGCTTGGTGCAGAGTGCTTCCGCCATTCGCTCTCTCGCAAGCCTCGCTACGAGCGAGATCGGCTTCAGGCCCCGAACAATCCCCGCCAAGGCTCGCCTTCGGCCAGCCGATACGCACGACCGAGCGAATCGCTGATTTCGGCGTGCGGATCGATGCCGAACCGCCAAAAAATCGTGGCGGTCAGGTCGCCCGGCGTCGCTGGATCGCGCTCGGGATACGCACCCAAGCGGTCGCTGGCGCCGTGTAAGGCACCGCCACGCACGCCCCCGCCCGCCAGCACGGTGCTGAAGCAGTCGGGCCAGTGATCCCGTCCGCCACTGCTGTTGATGCGCGGCGTCCGGCCAAACTCACCAATCCACACGACCAACGTCGTATCGAGCAGCCCTCGCGCTTCGAGGTCTTCGACCAGGGCCGAAAATGCCAGGTCACACGGCGGCAGCAGCTCGTCCTTCAAGCGGCCGAAATTGTTGACGTGCGTGTCCCAGTTGTTGAGCCCGTTGTGCACCTTGTCATAGACGCTCACGAACCGGACGCCGTTTTCCACGAGCCGCCGCGCCAAGAGCACGCTCTGGCCGTGCGTGTTGCGGCCGTACCGGTCGCGCACCGCCGCCGGTTCGGAATCGAGGTCCAGGGCCTTGCGCATGGCGTCGCTTTGCAGCACGTCGAAGGCGCGCCGCCAGTATTGGTCGACCTTGGGCGCCTCGGACGCCGCCGCAGTCTGCGCGTCGACCAGCTCCAGCAGCCGCTCTCGCTCGCTCAGATCGCCCGCGGTCATTCCGGCCGGAAGCTGTAGCTCGGGCACCTGAAAGGGCGTCTGATTCGGATCGCGCAGAATTCGTAGAGGTTCGAAACTGGGCCCCAAAAACCCGGCCGTCTGGCCCGGGAGCATCACCACGTTGTACATGATGTGCGGCAGCGCCACGTACGGCGGCACCAATTGCTCGCGCCCACACATGCGCGTCAGCGCCGCGCCCATGCAGGGAAAGTCGGTGGCCGGATCGTTGGCGAGCAATTCCAGGTCGCCGCGCAGCGGCGTGCGGCCACACAGCGATTCGACCGCCGCCGAGTTGTGATTTCGCATCGGGTGATGCAACGAGCGCACGATTGCCATGCGATCCATCAACCGGGCCACGTTGGGCAGATGCTCGCAGACCGGCAACCCCGGCACCGACGTCGAAATGGGCGCGAAATCGCCACGCACCTCGCGCGGCGCGTCGAGCTTCATGTCGAACGTGTCGTGGTGACTGGGGCCGCCGTAATAGAACAGAAAAATACAGGCCTCGATCGGACGGGGCGGGGCCGTGGCCGCGTGCGCCTGGCGCAGGGCAACCAGGTTGCTCAACCCCATTCCCAGCGAGCCGAGCCCGCCGAATTGCAGCAGGCGTCGCCGATTGATCCGCAGTCGCTGGGCCGGTGGCGGGTTCATGGCCGTCGAACTCGACGTCGCGTAGGGAACCCGGACGGCGGACGTGCCCGGGATGTGTGGTAGGTGCGTCCCATTAGAAAACGCCCGGCCATTCCTGGCAACTAGATTCGCCAGGCCCGGGCGGAATCCCTTAGGGCCGCAACATTCTCTCGACTTTTCTCAGGTTGTCCTGCGCGTCGCGCAGTTCGGGACTCAAGGCCAGGGCGCGTCGATAATGTTGTGCGGCTTCTGCATGGCGTCCCAACTGTGCCAGCGTCGTCGCGAGATTGTTGTGAATTGCCGAATGCTGCGGGGCGAGGGCCTCGGCCTCGCGAAAGAATCGTTCGGCCAGCGCATATTGGCCCAGAGAATAGAGGCACAGCGCCAGTTCATATTTCGGAACCCAGTCGCGGGGCGCGAGCATGATGGCAATCTGGTAACGATCCAGGGCGAGCTGCTGTTCACCGCGCTGGCTGGCCACCTTGGCCAGGCCGCGCCACGCTTGGCTCGAATCTTGCCGCAACTCGCTGGCGCGCTTGAATGCGTTCTCCGCGTCGTCGAGGTGTCTGCAGTCCAACTCGAGCGCCCCGAGATGAATCCACGCCGACTCATAGTCCGGGGCCAGGTCGCAGACCTGATGCGCCAACCGCAATGCTGCGCCGAAGTTCCGCCGAGCGGCATAGATATCGGCCAGCTTACCCAGGGCGAGAACATCGTTGGGACGCGCGCTAAACACCTCGTTTAACAGCGACTCTGCCTCGTCGAGCTGGCCTCGTTGAATCAACACGCCGGCCAGGTTATTAAGATCGCCGGTGCGGCTCGACTCATTGAACGCCACGCGCAAGGCCTCACGGTACTGCGCCTCGGCGCCGTCCAGATTGCCGAGCCCCAGGTAGACCGCCGCCAGGTTGGCCCGTGCCTGATGGCTCGCAGGATGGATGGCGATACCACGGCGGCACAAGGTCTCGTCGTTGCGCCAGTATCCGGCCTGTCGCGTCGAGAGTCCGCACAAAACAACCAGCAGCGCGCCGGCAAGGATGGCGCCGATCTTGATGCGCGGCCAGGCTGCCAGACAACACGCCAACGCCAGCGCCGGTCCCAGCAAAGCAAAATACGCGTAGCGATCGGCCACCGTGGAAATGTTTTGAAACTCGAAGGGCACAAATCCCAGCACGGGTACCAGCGCCAACAGAAACAGCAGCACGGCGACCAAGGCGCGCGGAGAGCGTGCCGTGACGGGCACGATCGCAATCAGTCCCAGCACGGCCGCGATGGCCGGCCAGGGGGCCTGGCTTAGCACGTCTCGTGGTGGGCGGCCATAGTCCATGGCCAGGCCCAGCGGTAAGAACAGCTTCGCCGCGTAGAAAGCCAGCGCGTCGGCGGCGACCCAAAATCGACCGAGGCTCGAAGGCACGTCGACCACCACCGCATTGGGCTGCAAAGTCTTGGTCCGCCAAGCGAGGAACAGCGCCGCCGCCATCCATGGGCTCAGCCGCCCCAGGTGCTGCCAAACCGACCGCGGTCTGACACCCGACGTCGATAGCTGATCCAACAGGGCAACCGGAACGGCCAACAACGGCACCACGACCGCCGTGGGCTTGGCCAGAACTGCCAGTACGAAGCACGCCAGCGCCGGCAGATACGTCCAACGCCGATGCGCGCAACTCACCAGATACAACCGGATCGCAGCCAGGCCGAAAAAAGCCGCGAGGAGCGTCTTGGCCTCGGTTGCCCAGGCCACGGCCTCGACCTGCAAGGGGTGTACTGCGAAGAACATCGCGCCGGCCGCGGCCGGCCAGACCTGCTGCGTCAAACGGTGCAGCAAGCCGAACACGAGCCACGCGCAGCCTAGGTGTAGCAGCACGTTGCCCAGGTGAAAGACCCAGGCCGCAGGCTTCATGAACTGCGCACCGGATACGCGCTGAGCGATAAACATCTCGCCGGCGAAAAACGTGTACGTCACCGGCACGTACAGCCCGGCGTAAGGCGAGCGCCAAATCTCGATCAGGCCTTGCGCGTCGACCTGGGGCGTCAGGTGCGGATTGTTCGTAATGTTGACGATGTCGTCCCAATACAGCAGCTCGTGCGCGAGCGTCTGCCCGAACACACAGCCCACGACGACGGCCAACAAGACTGCGGCCGCCCAGAATCGGGAGCGAACATGCGATTCGCCCTGCGCCGCAGCAGGCAGCGGGCCGGCAGCTGTGGGCTGCGCTTGCGCAAGCGCAGCCTCGTGCGCCCCGGGCGCTGTAGCACCTGGCCTTAACATCGGTCCCCCCTTTTTCCCTCGACGAGCCTGCGGCTGGCGAGAAGAAACCCCACTCGGCGGAACACTCTGACGTTTATATCCCCCCGGCCGGGTCAACTCCAAGACGATTCCTTGTTTTCGGCCCAGCGAATGCCCGCACACTTCGGTTCCGGGCCCGGTTTCCAGGCCGCGCGGGAACTCTGGCGGCACCCCTGGCGTCTCAGTCTGGAACGACGACCTTCCCCCCAAAGCTCGAACTCGGGTGCCCACCATGTTTCGCCAAGCTGCCCGCCTGTTTTTCCAAGTCCTGATTTGCTGCCTGGTGTTGCTGCGGCTGTTGACTTTGTTTGGTTCGCTGGCTGCCTCCGAACCGCGGCCGGCGTCGGCCGCCTCGGCCGCGAAGCACGCTCCGTGCAGCCCCACGACCGCGCTGGATCGGCCCCTGGCCACCGGCAAGACGACTACGAGCGGGCAGTCGCGCAGTGCGGCGAGCGAACAGTCTGAAGTGCGCGAGCGCCCGGCGCCACCGGCCGCGGACGAGTACGTGAATCATCTGGCGGGCCCTCGGCCGCAGCATTACCGCGCGACGAATTCAACGCTGCGCGCAACGGGCGCTCCGACACACGACGCTAATTCAATCGATACGAGTCATCTCGGCGGTTTGCGTGTCGAACCGTTCGGCAAATAGCGATTCGGCCGAGACGCCGCAACGGGCCGCAAGTCGTGTTGCACGCCTCGCGGAAACCCGCCACGATGATGTTCGAACTCCGCCACAGGACTTCCTCGGAAAGCAAACGACGGGCAACCGTCTTGAGGATCAACGCGATGTTTCATGCCACCTTGGTTCGACCCTTCCTGCTCGCGGGCTGGGGGCTCTTGCTCACGATCGCTCTCGGCCTGACGCCCGGCCTGGCTCGCGCCGAAATCTCGGCAGCGGACAAGGAATTGGCGCAGCGGGTGTTCGATCGGCTCGTGGCCAGTGCCACGCCGGTCGAGGGCTGGGCCTGGCCGCCGAAATTGAATTTTCTCGATACCGACGAGGTTCAGGCGTATGCCACGCTCGACACAACGGTCGATCCGATCCAGCCGCTGGTGTTCGTACACCGCGGCATACTGGACAAGGTGATTCAAGGCAAGGAAGAACGCCTGGCCTTGCTACTAGGGCACGAGCTGTCGCACATCACGTGCAAGCACGTAAAGGGGAGCAACCTGGAGAAAACCCCACTGGTCGAATTCGCCGCGACCCGCGAGCAGGAAGACGAGGCCGACATCGAGGGACTGAAGCTGGCCGGCCGCGCCGGCTACAGCGCCAAAGGCTGCCTCGACATGTTCATCAGCTTCATCAATGCCGGCCTCGAATATTCGTCGTTCGAGGCCCTGAAGTTCGACCATCCTTCGGCCAAGCAGCGGTTGGCCCACATCGACGAACAACAATCCGAAATCTGGCACGCGATGGCCGCATTCGAGACCGGCGTGCAGTTTCTGCTGTTCGAAAACTATATCGCCGCTGAGCGCTGCTTCCGGCAGGTTACCGAAGACTTTCCCAAGTGCCACGAGGCCTGGGCCAACTTGGGCTACTCCCGCCTGATGGAATACTGCGACCAATTCAGCGAGGAGGACCTCAAAGAATTCGACCTGGGACCGCTGGTCATCGGTGCGTTTTATCAGCGGCCAGATTCGCTCCAGCCTGAATCGCTCCGGACGGGCCCCGATTCGGACCTCTGGTTCGACGCGGTGGGCGCGCTGCGCGAGGCGCTCCGGCTCGACCCCAATTCGATGCTGGCGGCTGCCAACCTCGGCATCGCCTACCTGGTTGCTCCCGAGGGCAAAGACGTCGGGCAGGCCGCCAAGTTTCTCGACCTGGCCGCCAAGCTGGCCGGGGCTGATGAGAGCCAGCCGCTGTTGGCACGTGCGGCTGTGCTGGCGAACGCCGGCGTGACTGACCTGCTCGAAGGTCAAAGCGAAGAGGGCCTGGCCCGGCTCCAGTCGGCCCAAACCATGCAGGCGGCGTTTGCTGGCGACGGGACCAAGGAAGCGATCAGCCCGATCATCACGGCCGCCATCACCTTCCACAAGGCCGTGCTGCTGTCGGCCTCGGCCGAGGCCGACCAGCAGCAACAAGCCCTGGACTTGTTCGAGCATTACCTCTCCTTGATGAGCACCGCCTCGGCCTGGTGGCCGATGGGCTACGAGCACTACACCCAGCTTTGCAAACAACTTGGCAAAGAGCCGAAGCCGGCCAACTCGTTCACGGCGAAGGCCGAGAATATGTTGCGTCCGGTCAGCACGCTCTCGCTGGGCAACGAGCTGGTGGTGGGCGTGTCCGAGAGCCTGAAGAAACTCAAGCCCTTGCTTGGCGAGGGGCAGGTGATCTCCACCGTGCCCGGCACGACCATTCGCCGCTTGCGGTTCGACAAGTACAAGGTCACGCTGTTGGCCACGGACAACGTGCTGGGCATCTGCCTGACCGACGAGCAAGGCCCGCCATTGGTCCTGCGTCCCGCCGGCGTGGCCACCAAGCAACTCGAGTTGCGAATCGGGATGAGCAAAGAGCAGCTCGACGAGCTGTTGGGTGCCGTCCCGTACGATTACCGGCAGTTGACCGACCCGGACGTAAACTATCGCTTTTACCGGCAATTGGGCATCGCGGTGCGAGTCAAGCAAGGCAAGGTGATCGAGCTGATCGTCGTCCAGATTCCCGAGCGCCGCTCGATCGGTTAAAGGGGCCGGCCGCCGGCCACGGCACATCCTGTTGTTCAAGAGCGAGGAGCGTGATCATGGCCGCTCGCTGGTTCGCCACGGCATCGCTCGCCGTGGCGATGGTGTTTACGATCGCGACAGCCTTGGTCAGCATCGAGATCGCTGGTCAAGCGCGCTCGACCGCCTCGACCGATCCTGCACCCTCGGCCGTGCCTGTGCCGAGTCAGGCGATCCCGTCGCTGGAATCCTTGCTGGCCGCCAACCAGCTCACATTCGCGCAGCGCGACGGCATTTACCACGTGATCTTGACCAACGACGATCACGCGGTGAAGGTCACCTGCGGTGAAGCGACGATGTACCATGACCCGCAGCAACGACCCGTCAAGATGGTCTGGCTCTGGACGCAGATCGCCACGATCCCCAAAGGCGCGGCGCCTCCCGCGGCGCTGCTCCTGAAAATCGCCGAGATCAACGACGGCCTCCGCCCGGGTAACATCAGCGTCAACAGCGAGAGCGGCGGCGTCTACTACAATTCTTCCCTGTGGCTCGACACGACCACGCCGCAGGTGCTCTACGACGAGCTGGCCTACGCGTTTCATCGGCAGGCCGAGTTGAGAAAACTGCTCCTTCCCTTCGTCAACGAAGAATGATCGCGCACAGCGGGTTGTCTCGCTTGCTTGTTCCCGCGGTGTCGCTGGCCGTCGCTGCTGCGACACTGGTATGGCAGCCGTGCCAGGGCGCGGCGCAGGCGCCGCCCGCCGAGCCACCGGCGCAATCGGCGCCCGACGCCGCGCCCGTCGAACAGCAGTCGGCCGTGCGTGGCAAGCTGGCCTCCGAGGTCAATCAGCTTTGGCTCGACGGCAAATACGACGAGGCCCGCGCACGGCTCCAGGAGTTGATCGGCATCGAGCAGCGCGATCTGGGCCCCGATTCGCCCGCGGCCCTCGAGAGCTACAACTGGCTGGCGCGCCTGGCCTGGCAAGCCGGCGATTTTGCCGCGGCCCGCACGATCGCCCAGGAGAATCTGCCGCGCTGCGTCAAAACGCTTGGCGCCGAGGACTACCGCACCGCCGAGACGCGGCTGCTCATCGACACGCTACCTGTGCTCGAGGCCGCCACGGCTGATGACCGGCGGCGCATGATCGACGCCGAACGCGAGGCCGAAAAGCTCGACGACGCCCAACGCGCAGCCGACGCCATCCCCTTGGTCACCGAGGCGCTGACGCTGTGCTCCAAAATCCTGGGTCCCGACCATCCGTTCACGGCCGAATACCTGTGGTCCCTCGCCCGGTTGCGGCTCTACAGCGGCGATCTGGAGGGCGTCGCCGATCAATTTCGCCAGGTGATGCGCGTCGTCGCGGCACGCCTCGGGCAGCGACATCCGCGATACATCAACGCGCTCGATTTCCTCGGGCGCACCTACGAAGCGCTCGGCGACGTGCAGCAGGCCGAGGTGCTGTATCGCCAGGTCATCGAACTGCGGCGCGCGGTCTTAGGCGACAGCCATCTGCACTACGCGGTGTCGCTCAACAATCTGGCGGTGCTGCTCGACAATCAGGCGCGCTATGCCGACGCAGTGCCGCTCTATCGCGAGGCCCTGGCGGCGCACCGCCGCGGCACGGAAATCGACGATCACGAGGTGCGCATTGCTGCGGCCAATCTCGCCCGGGCCCTGGTTTCGCTCGAAAATCAACTGCTCTTGCAGAGCGATCTCGACCAGGCTCGCCCATTGGCCGAAGAATCGCTGCGCGTGCGCACCGAACTGCATGGCGCCGATCACTGGACGGTCGCCGACGCCCGGGCACAGCTCAGCTTGATCGAACGCCTCGGCCAGCTCACGGCCGAGCGCCGGGCCCTGGCCGTGCGCGCGCTCAAGCTCGACTTGGAGGGCCTCGATCACGACATCGCCGGCCAGGCCGACCAGGCCATCGCCGATTTTGAGCACGCCATTCAACGGTTGACCGCGGTCTTGGGCGACCGCGAGCCGGCGCTCGCGCAGGTGCTCAACCATCTGGGCAACACCTATTTCGGCCTGGAAAAGTACCGCGAGTCGCTCGACTACTACCAGCGCGCCGAGCAGATCGCCCGCTCATACCTCGGCGACCAGCACCCCTTCATCGGCGTGTTGCTTAGCAATCGCGCTAACGCGCTGCGACTGCTGGGCGACTCGGCTGCCGCCGAGCCGCTGTTTCAAACGGGGCTCAAGCTCGAGGAGGAATCGCTCGGCGCTGAAACCACGGAATACGAAGTCGATTTCAACAATCACCTCGGGGGCCTGGGCCAACTCTATCTCGACCTGGGCGATTACGCCCGCGCCGAGCCCATCTTTCGCCGCGTCGTCGAGCGATTAAGGCCCCAGCGTTTTCTCCAGACCGAGACGTTCGTCCGCAGCCTGCACAATCACGGCACCATCTTGCGACTGCTGAACGAGTACGGCCGGGCCGAGCCGGTCTTGCAAGAATCGATCCAGGTGAGCCGCGCGGCTCAAATCGACGACACGCCTGAATTCGCGATGCGACTCAACGCGCTGGCCATCCTGTACGACGATCTGGGACGAACGGCCGATGCATTGCCACTGTACGAACAATCGCTCGACCTGCTGCGCCACCTGACCGACCGCATGACGACCGATTTTGCCGACCTGACCGACAATCTCGGCCAGGCGTACGTTTCCCTGGGCGAGTATGGCCAGGCGGAACCGTTGCTCTACGAAGCCCTGGCGATTCGCCAGGCGCTCACCGGCACCACGGGTTATGACTATCGCCTCAGCCTGTCGCGCATCGGTAATCTGCATTGGAGCTGGGGCAACCTCGATTGGGCGGCCCATGCCTACGAGGAAGCTGTCCAACTGGCTCGCCAGCATGCCGGCGCCGAAGCCGGCGAAACGGCCGAGCGCACCAAGGACCTGGGCCTGCTCTACCTGGCGCAGGGCAACGCCGATCGAGCCCGGCAGGCATTCGAGACGAGCCTCGCCGGCTGCCGGCTGATCGCCCAGCAGGCCGAGGCGCCCATCAACGACGTTCGCGCCGCCGCAACTTGCGCGGGCGTTTTGGCTACGAAGCTCGAAGAATTGCAGGCCGACGCCCCGGCGCTGGAGGCCGCCGCTCTGCATGCCGTGCTCGTCGAACGGCAGTTTGGCCACGATCACTGGCGCTCGGTCGACGCGCGCCTCGCGCAGCAATCGCTGGCCGATCGTCAGCGGCTCGCCCCGGCCGACCGGGCACGCCTGCGAGACGCCGGCAAGTGGATCGACCAGGCCAATGATCTCAAGGCCCAGGGCCGGTATTTCGACTCCATCCAATTGGCGCGGCAAGTGATGGACGTGTACGTCGAGCTGCTGGGCCAGGATCATCCCGACACGCAGCCCCACGTCGATCGCGTTGCCGACCTGCTGCGGCTGGTCGGCGGGTACGAAGCCGCCTTGCCCCTGGCCGAGCAGGTGCTGGCCGTGCGCGAGCGCACGCTCGGCAAGCACCATCCCGACTATGCCGCCGCGCTGACCGGCCTCGGTATCACCCTGCGCAAAATGGGCCTGTACGCCCGTTGCGAACAGGCCTATCTCGAGGCGCTCGAATTGAACCACGAGCTGTATGGAGACAAGCACACCGAGTATGCCAACTCGCTGCACAACCTGGCCGTGCTCTACGAGTCCACGTCCGACATGGCGAAGGCACTCGATTATGCCCGGCAAGCGCTCGACATCTACGCACAATTGACCGGCGAAGACAGCCTCGACTATGCCAACGTCTTGCTCACGATCGGCGGCGTGTACTTCGAGGTGGAGGATTTTACCCGCGCGGTGCCGCCCTTTATGCGGCACAACGAAATCCTGCGCGAGCGGTTGGGGACGTCGCACCCCGACTACCTGGAGAGCCAGTACAATCTGGCCCTGCTCTATCAAGAGGCGCGCGCCTACGACCAGGCTGAGCAGATGCTCAACGAGTATCGCGATGCGTGGCTGCGGCTGGTCGGGCACAACTCCCCGCAAGTTGCCGACGCGCTCAACGCCTTGGGCAACATCCGCTATGCCCGGGGCGATTATCCGGCGGCGCTGGATTTCTTTCGCGAAGCGCTCGACATCCGGCGTCAGGTGCTCGGTTCGCGCAACCCGCGCACCCTGCAGATGATCAGCCAGGTCGGGCGCACCTGTTATCACCTGGGTCGGTACGACGAAGGCTTGCCGCTGCTGGAAGAGGCGGTTCGCCTGCGCGAGGAGATCCTGCCGAAATCGCACCCGGCGCTGGCCGTCAGCCGGGCAACCCTGGCCGACGCCTATTACGCCACGGATCGCAAAGCCGACGCGTTTCGGCAGCTCGAAGCAGCGCTCGAGGAAGACCAGTACCAATTGGAGAACACGGCTGCCTTCTCCGGCAAAGAGACGCTGGCTGCGTTTCTCGACGCGATTCGCTATCGCTACAACCACCTGCTGGCCATGACCGCCCTAGAACGCGCCGATCCGGCCGCACCGGAACGGGCGCTGAAATGGGTCCTGCGCCGCAAGGCGGTGGTGCTCGATGCCTTGTGTAATTTCCGCGCGGCCCAGCAACTGTTCGAGCTGCAGCCGGCCGTGGCGGGGAGCGCGGGACAAGTCAGGGCCTTGCGCAGCCAACTCGCGGCCGAGGCCGTGTCGCCGCCGCCCGGACTCTCGGCCGACGACATGGCGCAGCGCAGGCGGGAACTCGAACAACAGCTCTTCGACGCCGAGAGCAAGCTCCGCGACGCGCTGCGCCGACTCGGAGCCGGGCGCAACCCCACGCGGCCCGAGGTGGCCAACCTGCGCAAGCGGCTCCCTCCCGATGCCGCGCTGATCGAGTATGTCCGCGTGGGGCTGATCGACTTTCGCGCCACCAGCGACGACAAGTTCTTCCTGCCGGCACGCTACTTCGCTTTCGTGTTGCGGGCCGACGCGTCGGCACCCGTGCAAATGTTTGACCTGGGCGACGCCGACGCCATTGACGAACAGATCGAACGGATGCGGCAGTTCGTGGCCAACACGCCGCGCCGCCTGGCGCTGGATGGCGAGGAACACCTCGAGCACGATTATCAGCGCGACGCGGCGGCCCTCTACGAGCAGCTTTTTGCCCCCCTCCGCGCCGCCCTAGGCGGGGTCCGCACGGTTTACCTGGCTCTCGAAGGCCAGTTGCACCTGCTCCCCTTCGCCAGCCTCGTCGATCAGCCGGGACACTACTTGATCGAGTCGCTTCAGATTGCGACCCTCTCGACCGGACGCGACCTGTTGCGCGAACCGGCGGCCAAGGGCACGCGAACACTGGTCCTTGCCGGGCCCAACTACGACCTGTCGGTCGAGGGCCGGGTCCAGGCCTGGCAGGCCACCGAAAAGGATGGCGTGTTCGAGCAGGCCGCGAGCCCCGATCTCGCCCTGCGTTCGGCACCGCCCGACGCTACGCGCGGCCTGAGGTGGAGCGCGCTGGCCGGCGCGACCAACGAAGCGCACGCAGTCGAACAAGCGCTCGCCGGCAGCCCGTTTGGCCCCGTCGAGCTGCTGACTGGCGACCGCGCGCTCGAAGAATCGCTCAAGCACGTCAACTCGCCGCGCATTCTGCACATCGCCACCCACGGTTTTTTCCTCACGCAACAAAGCACCACGGACAGCACCAGCGAGGTCCGAGGCGCCAGTGAAGACGCCTCTGCTGGCGACGACACCGACGCCGAGCGCGGTGCCCGGGGGTTGGTGCGTCTGCGATCCGTGAGCAACCCCCTGCTGCGTTCGGGAATCGTCCTGGCCGGCGCGAACGACCTCGATGAAGCGGGGGCCGGCGGCGTGGAAGACGGTTGGGTCACGGCCGAAGAGGTCAGCCAGATCGACCTGGCAGGCACCGAGTTGGTCGTGCTCAGCGCCTGCGAAACCGGGCTCGGCGACATCCGAGGCGGCGAAGGCGTGTTCGGCTTGCGTCGTGCACTCGTGCACGCGGGCGCGCAATCCGTGGTTACCAGCCTGTTTTCTGTGCCCGACGAGGAAACGCAGCAGCTCATGAGCCGCTTTTATCGCTACCTCGCCACCGGCCACAGCAAGTTGGCGGCCCTGAACCAGGCGCAGCTCGATCTGCTCCACGAGCGCCGCGAACGAGTCGGTGCCGGCCATCCATTTTTCTGGGCCAGCTTTATCTTTGTCGGTACCGAGCGATAATCCGGCCATGGCTTCGGCCACGACGGTGGCGGCTCCTGGTACCAGCAGCGTCTTATTCGAGAGCCCGGCAATGAACCATCGCCTGTTTCGACTCGGCTGGCTCCTGCTGCCCGCCGCGATGTGGCTTTCATCCTCGGCCGTCGGCGCCGAAACGCTGCAAATCGCGGTCTTTCAAAGCGATGTCACCCCGCCGTTGGGCAGCCCGCTCTGCGAGGGCGCGGTGCCCCCGGCGGCGCGCATCGTCGATCGCCTCACGGCACGCGGCATCGTGCTGGTCGGCGCCGGCAAACCGATCGTGCTCTGCGCGGTCGATTGGGTCGGGATCGCCAATGCGAGCCACGACCATTGGCGCGAGCAACTGGCGACCGCCGCGCGCACCGACCGCGATCGGGTCTGCGTACACGCCTTGCATCAGCATGATGCCCCCGGCGAGGACCGCTCGACCGAGGAGTTGCTGGCATCCCGAGGCTTGCGGGGACAGACGGCCGATCTGGCGTTCGCGCAGCGCGCGCTAGACGGGGTGGCTGCCGCCGTCACCCGATCGCTGGACGGATTACGCCCGGTGACGCACGTCGGCATCGGCTCGGCCGTCGTCGAGGGTGTTGCCTCGAATCGCCGGCTGCTCGGGCGCGACGGCCGCGTCCAGTTCGTGCGTTATAGCTCGTGCGCCGATGCCGCGGTCCGCGCGCTGCCCGAGGGCGTGATCGATCCGCTCGTACGTCTGGTGAGCTTCTGGCACGACGAACAGCCCCTCGCGGTACTGAGCTACTACGCCACGCACCCACAGAGCTACTACGGCGAGGGCGGGGTCAGCATCGATTTCGTCGGCCTGGCGCGCGATGCCCGGGCCGCGGCGCTGCCCAGCGTGGCGCACATTCATTTCAACGGCGCCGGGGGTAACGTGGCCGCCGGCAAGTACAACGACGGAACGCCGCCCCGGCGCGCCGAACTCGCCGGGCACCTGGCCGACGGCATGCGCCGTGCTTGGGAATCGACCGCCCGTCGACCGATCACAGCCGCCGACGTGCAATGGCACACCGTGGATGCCGTCTTGCCGCTACGTGACCTGGTTTCCGATTCCCTCGCCTTGGCCGCCCAGCTCGACGACGTCAACCTGCCGACGGCACAACGGGTGCGCGCTGCGAACGACCTGGCCTTTCATCAACGCGTTGCCGCCAGAACTCCGGTCGTGCTCGCGCGCTTGCAGCTTGGCGACGACCTCGACATCGTGCACATGCCGGGCGAACTGTTTGTCGAGTACCAGCTATACGCCGCACGGCTCAGGCCGAAGGCGACGGTATGCATGGCCGCCTACGGCGACTATGGCGCAGGCTACATCGGTACCGAGATCGCCTACGCACAAGGCGGCTACGAAACGGGGCCGCCGTCGCGAACCGGACCTGAGGTCGAGGCCCTGCTGCAGGGCGCCTTGGAGCTGTTGCTGCGGTAAATCGCCGGCAGGCCGCAGATCAGCTCGCCGGGTGACAGGCGTTTCAATCGCTACGACGCATCGCTTTTGACAGTTCAAATTGCGAAAACCTTGACAACCCGTCGGGGTACACTTAGAGTGCGCTTTCTCAGCCCTTCTGCGGCGATTTCTCATCAGGCCTAAGCCGAGGCCAGTATCGACGTTACCGCTGACAGAAGCCTGGCCGGATCGGTCGGGCTGTGATCGAACAACTCCGGGTTCGCGCGACCAATTCAGTGGGGAATGGATCGCTTATGACTCGAGTCGAGGACGACCTGCGCGTCGACGCGCCAACCGTCGTATGCCGTGAGCGGCACGTCACGCTAGTCCGCCCCGCGATCGTCGCTTCGGCAGGCACCTGGAGTTCGCCCGTCACGCCGCCGATGGGGCTGGCCTATGTCGCGGCCGTGCTGCTCGAACACGGCACCGAGGTTGCGGTGGTCGACGCCATCGGCGAGCGCGTCGAACAGTTCATCGAAGAAGACGGCTACATCTATCAGGGCCTGACGATCGCCGAGACCGTCGAGCGGATCGATCCCCGGACGGCGGTAGTCGGCATCTCCTGCATGTTTTCGCAGGACTGGCCGTATTGCCGTGCGTTGATTCAAGCCATTCGCGGCCGCGCGCCCCATGCCGTGCTGGTCGCAGGCGGAGAGCACACGACCGCTCTGGCCGAGTACTCGCTGCGCGATTGCCCCGAGTTGAATGTCGTCGTCTTGGGCGAAGGGGAAGAGACGTTCGTCGACCTGGTCAACCGGTTGGGCGACGACTGGGAACAGATCCCCGGCCTGGCGTTCCTGCGCGATGGACGGTTTGTCACGACTCAGCCGCGGGCCCGGATCCGCCACGTAGACGACATGCCCTGGCCGGCTTGGGACCGGTTTCCCATGGAGGCCTATCTCGACAGCCGCAATGCCCACGGCGTGTACCTGGGCCGGTCGATCGGCATCCTGGCGACACGTGGCTGCCCTTACAAATGCACTTTTTGCTCGAATCCGGTGATGTACGGCAACCTCTGGATGCCGCGTTCGCCGGAAAAGGTCGTCGACGAGATCGAGCACTACATTGCCAAGTACGGCGTGACGAACATCGATTTTTACGACCTGACGTTCATCTTGCGGCGCAGGTGGATTCTGGAATTCTGCGCGGAACTGGAACGGCGCAACGTCAAGATTACCTGGCAACTGCCTACGGGCACGCGTTCCGAGGTCATCGATCAGGAAGTCAGCGCGGCCTTGTTCCGCACGGGCTGCCGCAACATCACCTACGCGCCCGAAAGCGGCTCGCACGACACGCTGAAACAAATCCGCAAGCAGGTCGACCTCGACAACCTCACGCAGTCGATCCGCTCGGCGCTCGGCGAAGGGATTCACATCAAGGTCAATATGATCGTCGGGTTCCCGCACGAGACGCGCCGCCACCTGCGCGAAACGCTGTACTACCTCTGGAAACTGGCGATCATCGGCGTGCATGACGCGGGCGTGTTCATGTTCTCGCCCTATCCTGGCAGCCAGTTGTTCGACGAGTTGCGCAGCGAGCAGCGAATTCCCGACTTGAACGAGGGCTATTTCAAGTCGCTGGTCGCTTTTATGGACCCGCTGTCGCCGGCCGCATATTGTCGACATGTGAGCGGTCGCGAATTGTTGTGGTGGCGACTGGTCGCCATGGCCAGTTTCTTCGGGCTGCAGTATCTCGTTCGCCCGTGGCGGTTCGCCCAACTGGTCAGGAATCTGTGGAACAACGAGAGCGAAACCGTGCTCGAGCAACGTCTGGGCGCGCTGCTGCGCCGCCCGAAGAGCATGAAGATTGCGCCGGCGAAAAAACCGGCGGTCATGCCGGCCCTGGTCTCGGCGCGCGCGTCGTGAACCGCAAACGCTCGGCGCTCGGCGAGCACAGGCTCGCGCTCGCCGTACTGGTGGGGCTCTTCGCGGTGGCATGTGCAACGCACGTCCCCTACTTTTCGGCACCGCATCTGCGTGACGATCGCTACATGCAGTTTCTGGCCGGCCTGCGCGCGACGGGTCGCATCGGCTGGGCTGCATACCTCCTGCGCCCCTACGAAGGGCATTTTCTCGCCGGTTGGCGGCTCGTTTACCTATTGCAGCTCCGGGCTTTCGGCCTGACGCCGTGGGCCTGGCATGTTTGCGTCTTTGCCGTCCACGCCTTGGGTGCCTGGTTCGTTTACTTGCTGCTCACACGCTGGCTGCACGATCGGTTCGCCGCGGGGCTGGGGGCCGCGATCTGGGCAGCGGCCGCGATCGGCGGATGGGACAATCCGCTGTTGTGGCCTTGCTGCGCGCTGAACGCACATGGCCTGACTTGGCTGCTGGGGGCCATGTATTGCCAGGCGCATTTCACCGAGACAGGTAAAGGCGGCTGGCTTGCCGGAATGCTCGTTTGCCTGGTTGCCGGCGTGTTGATGTGGGGGCCGATCTTGTTGCTCAGCGCGATCGTCCCGTTGCAAGCATACCTGTTAGGGCGCCCGCCAGATGCCCCGCGGCGTTGGCAGCGCGCGGTGATCGCCTGGATGATTGCCGCCGCGTTGCTCGGCACCTTGCAGACGGTCGTGGTCACACTGGCCGGCGTCCCCGCAACGCTCAAGGCACAATCGCTGTTCGACGTCGCAGCCATCGCGCGGAGCGTCGCCAGCCAGGCCTACACCGCGTTCGTCCACCTCGCGGGCCTTGGCCCCGTGTCCATCGAGCACTGGCCCTCGATCGCGGCCCGCGCCGTGACCGCCATGAGCGTCGTGGCGGTGTTCTTGGTCCCTGGCATCGATCGGCGGGTCGTCGCGATCTTTGTCGCGCTCGGACTGTTGCACCTGTTGGCGGCCCGCGTCTTTCGCGGCGAACTGCCCGTTGCTGCCACACTCGGTTGGGGACGCTATTTGTACGTCGCCACGCTCAGTTGGGCAGTCATGGCGGCCGCCGTGCTCGCGGGCATGAGGCGTTGGTCGCTGCCGGGGCTCGCCCGCACGGCGCTCACTGCTGCGCTGGCCTTGGTCGCGATCATGGCAATTGCCCGGCAATACGCCCTAGCGACGCAGGCCGCGAATCTGCTGACGCAGTTTGCTCGTAGCGAACTGACCATCGTGCAAATGCATCAACAGGCGCTGCAAAAGTTACGCGCATTGGCGATCGAGCGGCACCAGGTCCTGCGCGTGCCTGACATCCCGGTCGACGTTCCGCCTGCGCTGGACGTCTATTTCCCCCTCTCGGCGTTCGCCGCGGTCTGCATTGACGACGATATGACACAGCTAATGTTCGTGCCCGGCGACACCTGGACGGCGTCGGACCAGCGGCTCTGGAGCGAGGCCATACGGCTCGCATCTCCCGAGCTTGCACAGCATTGGACAACCCGGGCCGAGCAATTGTCCGAGTGGGCCGCGGCCGCTGACCTCTTCGAGCGTGCCCAGCGGACCCAACGGCGCCAGGTAGTGCTGCCGAACGTTCAGATTTCGGCGCCTCCGTTGTCGATACCTTTGCCGCTGCTGCTCTCGCTGGTCCGGCACGAACCGCTGCACGACGTTGAAGTGCTCGCGCCCGCGAAGCGTACCGCCCGACAATGGGAAGAACTGACCGAGCTGCTCGAGCTACGCGACCAGCCCGGGGCCCGGTTGCTGCGCGACGCCTATCTCGACGCGGCGCGGCAAGCCGCCGACTCGCCGCCACAAATGGCGCACTAGACGGGCCCCAGGGGGGCGTGCGTGCCGGGGTGCGGCTGCGCGTCGCTGACCGTCATGTGCAGACCGCGCGTCTCGCGTATGGTCCACATCGGGCGCGATTTGACATTCTCGTAAATCCGGCCGAGATACTCGCCCAGGATGCCCAGGCAAAGGAGCTGCACCCCGCCCAGAAACAGCACGCAAATGATCGTCGACGCGATCCCCGGCGCCGGGCGCAATCCCCAGGGTTCGACTTGCACAGCGAAAATGCGGATGAACAGCGTGAGCACCGCCGCGGCAAACGCAATGCACGAAACCGTGGCCCCAAACCACGTCGCCAAGCGCAATGGGTACGTCGAGGAACTGAGAATCCCGTCGAGCGCCAAGGCCATCAGGCGGCGGAAATTGTATTTCGATTTGCCCGCGGCCCGCGCGTCACGCTCGTAGCTCACGGCGACCTGGCTGAAACCGACCCACGATCGCAGGCCGCGGATGAACGGCTGCCGCTCGGGCATGGCCTTGATCAGCTCGACAACCTGCCGGTCCATCAGGCAAAAATCGCCCGAGTCCAAGGGCACGTCGAACTCGCTCAACAACGAGAGGGTGCGATAGAAGCTGGAATACGCTGTGCGCATGAACCAGCCTTCCTTGCGATGCTGACGCACGGCATAGACGACATCGTGCCCCGCTTTCCACTGATCGAAGAACCGCGGCAGCACTTCGGGCGGGTCCTGCAAGTCGGCATCCAGCACCACGACCAGGTCACCGCGGCTGGCTTGCAGCCCCGCGCGCAGGGCGGTCTGGTGTCCAAAATTGCGAGCCAGGCGTAACAGCTTCCAGCGCGGATCGCGCCGGTGCACTTCCAGCAGCAGGGCCCAAGTGGCATCGCGAGAACCATCGTCGATCAGGATCACTTCGAAATCGGTGCCCCACGTC
The DNA here is from genome assembly GCA_019694435.1 of Pirellulales bacterium. Classification (NCBI taxonomy): domain Bacteria; kingdom Pseudomonadati; phylum Planctomycetota; class Planctomycetia; order Pirellulales; species Pirellulales bacterium. The sequence goes on along the minus strand of JAIBBZ010000043.1, from coordinate 1,538 downwards.
GGCAGCACCGCCTGCAAACGCTCGAACAACAGCGGCAACACCTCCTGTTCGTTGAAACAGGGGATCACGACCGAAACCTTCGTCTCGCGCGTCATCTGCCGCGGTTGCAGCGCAGCGCGACCTTCGTCCGAAGCACGACTTGCTTCGACGGTTGCCTGCACCAAGGCCGGAGCATCGTGACGCTGCACGACGGATCCCATCACGACCGAAGTTCACCAGGCCATTCCCCAGTACGGGGTGGCGGCGGCAGAAAGACACACCGAGTCCTCAGATTAACCCAGCCGCGACCTGCCTGAAAGCAAACGCCGTCTCGCGAATGCCTTCGGCCGCGTGCCGGAACGCGGCGGGCGGAACAGGCGCTATAAACGATTCATTCGGCGTGGTTCGGTGGTATAGTCAGGGGGCCGATCGCCGCAGTCGTCACCACGGTCGGCCGCAAAGGTGGTCTTCCAGCCCCTCGCAGAAAGCCGCACGCAGATGATCCCGATCTCTCGACGCCAATTCACCGCGCGGGCCCTGGGCTCGCTGGCCACGTTTTCGCTGGTCGACAGCCTGCTGCAATGCGACGCCCTGGCGGGCTCGATCAAGCCGCTCACGGCGCGCTGGCTGACCGACGTGAATCAGCTCGGCCTCGACTTGAAGGACGGACGGCTCAAAGACCTCCAATGGCAGGCCAAAATCGAGGAGCTCTTTGCCCAGGTCGACCTGCCCGATCTGCTCGCGGCGATCGATTTCGAACAACTGACCGCCGGCCTGAAGATCGTGGATTCGGGCGCCAATAGCCTGCGCTTCAAGTTCCCTCAGGTGGCCGGTGTGCCGACGAATCTGGTGTTCGGCAAGCAGATCTTTGCGCTCAAACGCGGCCGGTCGGTCGTCCCGCACGGCCATAACAACATGTCGACGGCGTTCTTGATTCTGCGCGGCAACTTTCGCGGCCGGCATTACGACCGCGTCGCCGATGAGGCCGACCACTATCTGATCCGTCCGACGATCGATCGCGAGTTTGGCGCCGGCGGCTGTTCTACGGTCTCTGATCATCGCGACAACGTGCATTGGTTCACGGCGCTCGACGAACCGGCTTTTATCTTCAACATCCACGTGCTCAACGTGTCGCGCGACAATACCGAGCCCACGGGCCGGCTGTATCTCGACCCCGAGGGTGAAAAGCTGGCTGACAACCTGATCCGCGCGCCCAAGATGGGCTACACCGAGTCGCTGAAACGTTTCGGTTAGCCGACGAGTGCGGCGCTAGATCAGCACCGGCACGGCGGTAGCCGTCCACGGGGCAGATTCCAACTCGGCGCTGAGTGCGCGGGGCGGCAAGGCCGCGATGTAGTTGCGCACGAAATCGACCGTTTCGTCGACCACGTCCGCCTGGAGCAGCAGCAACTCGCCCGGTTGGGCCATTTCCAACGCGCTTTCGACGGCCAGCAGCGACCCGCGCAGCTCGTAGGTCTCGGCCACGCGGCGACCGTCTCTCAATCCCTGGCGGAACAGCGCGATGATCTCACCGCTGGCCCGGCCGCGCAGGTAGTGGT
>JAIBBZ010000042.1 GCA_019694435.1 Pirellulales bacterium | reverse complement strand
GGCCGGCTGATGGGCGATGGCGATCATCAACTGCAGGTGTTCATCGGTGAATTTGTTCCCGCTGCCCCCCGGCACCACGCGATCGGCCGCCGTGAACGTGTCGATGTAGATCACGCCGACCATTTCGTACCGGGCCTGCAGCGGCACGCAGATCGCCTCGCGTACGCCGAGTTGCACGATGCTGGCCGCAGCGCTCCACCGCTGATCGTCGCGGGCATTGCTCGTCAGCACCCCCTCGTTGTGTTCCATCACATAGTCGAGAATCGTCCGGCTGATCGTGATGCGTTCGGGCACGCGGACGCCCGGCCGGGCGCGGTAGGCCTTGGGCTCGAGCTGCTTTGTTTCCGGGTGTACGAGCATGATGCAGCCGCGATCGGCTTCGACCCAGTCGAAGATCAACTGTAGGATGCGATTGAGCAGTTGGTCGATATCGAGCGTGCGCGTCGCGGCCAGGGCCGTGCGATACATGAGCTGCAGATTGCTGCGCGCTCGATCGAGTCCCGCCGCGGGCACTCCGCCGGCGCCCCAATCGAAGATCCGGCTGCCTTCTTCGTGGGCGATGGCCCGGACAATGCGCGAGCCGTCGCCGCTGGTGCCGATATCGACTTGCTCGCCGATATCGCCGTCGGCCTCGTCGACGGCACCGGTAAACAGCAGCAAAGTCGTGCCGACTTGCACGTGGTCGCCGCTGGTCAGCTCGCGCGTGTCGACCCGTTCGCCATTGACGAAGGTGCCGTTGGAGCTGCCGAGATCGACGATCGTGCAGCGCTGCTGCTCAAGCCGCAGCTCGGCATGCTGGCGCGAAACCTCCGTGTCGTGCAGCTGGATGTCGCTGGCAGCCTCGCGGCCCAAGGCGACCACCGGAGGACGCAGCTCGAAGCGTGCCCCCTGGTCGTTGCCGCGAATCACAAAGAGCGTGGGCAAGCGGGCGAGTCCCGTGGCGGCGCGTCAGGTGGGAATAGCATCCCAGCCGCGCGGGAACGGGCATGCTCGAAGCGCCTTAGGCCGCTTCCCGTCGCTGGGCCAACAGTTCCTCGATTTTACGGACCAAGGGCCCATAGTGATAGGGTTTTGCCACGACCTCGGCCCCGGCGCACTCGCGCTGGCAGCGCCGAATGCTCCCCAGCACGACGATCGGCGTTTCCTGCTGCCGCGACTCGGCCAGTAGCGCCTCGGGCACGCCCGCTTCGTCAACTTCCAGGTCGAGCACGATCACGTCGGGGTGATGCGCGCGTGCCAGGCGCAGGCCGTCCTCGGAACGCTGGGCTTCGAGGATCTCGATGCCGCGATCGGCCAAAACGGTACGCAAGACCTCGCGGGTCTCGTCCTGACGATCGACGATCAGCACACTATGTCGCTCGACCAATTCGCGTGCCTCCTTGCCTGCGCAGGGTCGTCAACGTCGCCGGGGGCGCCCGTGGCGCGGCGGCGAACGGGACGGCGTTGCCGGGCGTCCTTGCCCGCCGACGCCTTCGTGCGGCCCCCGTCTTGGGGTTCGCACGAGGGTCGGGAGCATATCGAGCGACCGCGCTTGTGTCAAAACCGACACGCGCGACAAGCGAACGGCCCTGCGGCTCAACTTGACGCTAGTGCCGCAAGCACTGAGAATCCTTGGTTGGCGCGGATGGATAGAATGTTTGGGCCGCTTGCCGGCCGCCGTGCGCCCCTTGCTTTGCCACTCCCTCCTTCGACTTCGGTTCTCATGCGTAAATTTGCCGCAGCGGTCGCGATACTAGCAGTCTTGGGTACGACGCCTCTGTTTGCGGCCGACAACGCGACCGCCGACGCCAGCGCCGAGGCGGCAGTCGAGGCACGCATGACCTCGGCAGTCGGCTTCCTGGCGAGCGACGACCTCGAAGGACGCGGCGTCGGCACCGAGGGGTTGAATCGGGCCGCGGCCTACATCGCCGAACAATTCGCCGCTTTGGGCCTGAAGACGGAGATTTTCAACGGCGGCCCGTTCCAGTCGTTCAGCATGACCACCTCGGCCGAAATGGGCGAAAGCAACCAGGTACGCTTGCTGGGGCCCGCGGCGAGCGGCGGTGAAGCGCCCACGATCGAGTTGAAACTCGGCGAACAGTTCAACCCCTTGGCACTGGGCGGCAGCGCGAAGTTCGAATTGCCGCTGGTCTTCGTCGGCTACGGCATCACGGCCCCGGACGCCAACTACGACGACTATGCGGGCATCGACGTCAAGGGCAAGGCGGTCATTATCCTGCGGCACGAGCCAGAGCAGGAGAACCCGCATAGCGCCTTCGACGGCACCCGCGATTCCCGGCACGCGCCGCTGGTCCGGAAGATTTCCAATGCTTATGAGCATGGCGCGGCCGCGGTGGTGTTCTGCACCGACGAGGTGTATTTGAAGAAGCGGGTCGGTAATCGCCGCAAGATGTGGTTGAACGCCTTGGAAAAGCTCGCCGAGGCCCAACGCAGCGAAGCGGGACAAGCCGGCGACGATCTGGAAAAGCTCGCCGCCCGCGAAGACAAGATTCGCGAGCTGGCCGATGCCGTGTTGAATCAGGGCAAGCGGCTGCGCGAAGAATTGGACCCGTTGCTCAAGTTCAACCAGGGCGGCGAAGCGGCCGAAGGCCGAGATTTTGCCGTCCTGCACGTGTCGCGCGGTGCCTTGGCACCGGCCTTTGCTAGCATCGGTCACAGTCTGGGCGAGCTGGAGCAGCAGATCGACGAGGGCCCCAAGCCGCAGAGCTGCGAATTGACCGGCTGGCGGATCGCCGGCGAGGTGTCGATCGTCCGCCGCGAGGCCGAGGTCAAGAACGTCGTCGCAGTGCTCGAAGGCGAAGGTCCCCTGGCCGATGAAACGATCGTGATCGGCGCCCACTACGACCACGTCGGTCGCGGTGGACCGGCGTCGCTTGCTCCCGGATCGACCGATATCCACAACGGCGCCGACGACAACGGTTCGGGCACGGCGGCGTTGCTGGAGATCGCCCGGTTTCTGGCCACGCGCCCCGAGCGGCTCAAGCGGCGGGTCGTGTTCATTGCCTTCACGGCCGAAGAGGAAGGGCTGATCGGCAGCGCCCGGTATGTCCGCGAGCCCGCATTTCCGCTGGAAAAGACGGTGGCCATGCTGAACATGGACATGGTCGGCCGGCTCAAGGACGAAAAGCTGACGATTCAAGGCACGGCGACTGCCGAGGAGTTTTCGGCCCTGATCGATCGGCTCAACGAGCATTACGGCTTCGAGCTCAGCAAGACCAAGGGGGGCTTCGGGCCGAGCGATCATTCGTCGTTTTACGCGAAGAAGATCCCCGTCATGCACTTCTTCACGGGTTTGCACAGCGACTATCACCGGCCCAGTGACGACGTCGATCGTCTGAACATCTCCGGCATGCGGCGGATCACGGAGATGATCGAGGAAGTGACCGTCGAGCTGGCCGATGCGCCGGCTGCACCGAAATACGTCAACACGGGCGGCAGCGAGTCGCCGGCTGCGGGCGGCGACAGCGACCGGCCCTACTTCGGCAGCATTCCCGACTTCAGCCAGGACCAGCCCGGTTATGCGATCACGGGCGTCACCAAGGACGGTCCCGCGGAGAAAGCCGGCCTGCAAGGCGGCGACATCATCATCAAGTTGGGCGACAGCCAGGTGGGCGGGCTCGACGACTTCGACAGCGCGCTGCGGAAGTACAAACCGGGCGACAAAGTACCGGTCGTCGTCAAACGCGGTACCCAGGAATTGACGCTCGAAGTCACGCTGGCAGCGCCGCGCTAGCGCCGAGAAAACACCGAGAATTCCCGGTGTTTTCTGGTCGTTCGTTCGCCCGATGCGGAACCCTCAGGCGGCGGCTGATCTGGCCTTTACCCAACCCCCGCACGACGGCACAATACCGCCTCGATTTCGGGCACCCCGCCACGCCGCGTGGGCTTTCGCCGAGCGATTCGCCCCTGGCAATCGCCCGGTGCGAACCGAACGACCGGGTCAACGGATGACCTGCTCGGGCGTGATCGGCCACCGCGGTTTGGCCCGACTTGTGGAAAGCAGCAAGGAGCGCTCTTGTGAAGAAGCCCCTCTTCGTCGCCACGTTCGTGGCATTGTTCGGCATTCTGCTGGCCTCGAACGCATCGGCGCAGCAGGTTCCCGGGCGCCCCCCGGTGGGCGCGCCGCCGGCGGCCCCCGCCGCTGCGCCTGTCGCCAGCGTCGGCATCGCGGTCCTCGACCTCAAGCAGGTCTTCGACAGCCATGTCCGGTTCAAGGCGATGCGCGATGAGCTGATGCGCGACGTCAAGGTCGAAGAAGAACAAATGAAGCAGCGCCACGACGCGCTGCGCAAGATGGCCGAGAAGCTCAAGGACTACAACCCGGGCACGCAGGAATACAAGCAGCTCGAAGCCCAGGTGGCCAACGAGCAGGCCGACCTGAAGGTGGCCACGAACATCAAGATGAAGGACTTCACCGAGCGTGAAGCCAAGATCCACTATCACATCTACCAGGAAGTGCTCGACGAGATTAAGTACTTTGCCGAGCAGCACCGTATTGTCTGCGTGTTGCGATTCAGCGGCGACAAGGTTGATCCGAACAATCCGCAGAGCATCCTGAGCGAGCTGAACAAGTCGGTGGTGCACTACGATTCGCGCATCGACATCACGCAACAGATCATCGCCGCGATCAACGCCCGGTATGAGCAGCGCCCGCAAGCCCCGACGGCGACGCAGCGCAACGCTCCCCAGGGCGTGCCGCGCCGGCCGCAGTAGGCCCGCGCCGCGATCGACGGGCCGGGCGGCGCATCGCCCGGCCCCGACGGAGTGAGATGATTGACCGCCCTTGCACCGCACCCCACGCTTACGATGCCACAACCTCGACGACAGCGCACCTTGGGCCAGACCGCGGAAGTTCGCGGAGTCGGTTACTGGAGTGGGAAACAAGTCACGGTCGAGTTCCGCCCGGCCGAGCCGCACTCGGGCATCGTGTTTGTGCGGCGTGACCTGGGTCCGCACGCCCGCGTGCCGGCCAAGGTCGAGTACCGCGTCGAGGTTCCGCGGCGCACGGCGCTGCGATCCGGCGAGGCAGCCGTCGAGATGATCGAACATATCATGGCCGCGCTGGCCGGCCTGCGGATCGACAACTGTGAAGTCTGGGTCGATGCCGCGGAAATGCCCGGTTGCGATGGCTCGAGCCAGGCCTACGTCGATGCGCTCGACGCGGCCGGCACGGTCGAGCAGGACGCCTGGCGGCCGGTGCTCCGGGTCCGCGAGACGTTTCGCCTGGGCGACGAGGACAGTTGGATCGAGGCGGCCCCCGCCAAGCAGCCAAGCTGCCAGGTGAGGTTTCGCCTCGATTATGGTCCCGGCAGCGCGATTGGCCGACAGCAGTGCGAAGTCGTGCTCGACCCGGCGGCCTTCCGTCGCGAGCTGGCCACGGCGCGGACCTTCCTGCTCCAGGAGGAGGCCGATGCCCTGCGGGCCATGGGCTTGGCGGCGCACGTCCAATTGACCGACCTGCTGGTCTACGACCAGGACGGCCCGGTCGACAACGAATTGCGGTTTCCCAACGAGTGCGCGCGGCACAAGGCGCTCGATCTCGTCGGGGACCTGGCCTTGGTTGGTTGCGATCTGTCCGGTACGTTCACCGCCTATCGCAGCGGGCATCGGCTGAATGCGGAGATGGCGAAGGCACTGTTGAGCGAAGGCCAACTGGCGCACAGCGACCCAGCGGCCGCAGATCGGCGGGGGCCACGCGAGCGGAGACTGTCGGCCTAGCCTTGCGCTACCGGCCAAGCAATATGCCCGGCGAAAACGCACGTCGGCAGCACGGAGGCTGTCGAACCGCCCAGCCGGAAAACTCGGAGCGCCAAGATGGCCACGCACGTCGACCCTCATGCCGCCGTCGACCCCCGGGCCCAGCTGGACGATGACGTCCGCATTGGGCCTTTCTGCGTCGTCGGTGCGGACGTCCGCATCGGGCGCGGCACCGAATTGATCAGCGGCGTGACGCTGCTGGGCCGCGTCACGATCGGCGAACATAACCGGCTGTTTCCTGGCGCGGTGATCGGCGGCGATCCGCAGGACATTAGCTATCAGGGCAGTGCGACCGAGGTCGTGATCGGCGACCATAACCTGATCCGCGAAGGCGTGACGATCAACCGCGCCACGGAAAAGGAAGACGGCCGCACCGTCATCGGCAACCATAATTTTCTCATGGCCTGCACGCATGTGGCCCACGATTGCAAACTGGGCGATTCGATCGTGATGGCCAATGGCACGCTGCTGGGCGGACACGTACATGTCCACGACCATGCCTCGCTTTCCGGCGGCGTCGGCGTGCATCATTACGCCACGATTGGGCGGTTCAGCTTTGTCGCCGGGCTGAGCCGCGTGTTGCACGACGTGCCGCCGTACATGCTCGTCGAAGGGCATCCGAGCCGCCCGCGCTGCATCAACGTCGTCGCTCTCAAACGCAACAGCTTCGGCGCCGAAGACATCCACAGCCTCGCCGAGGCTCATCGCCTGCTCTACCGGGCCAAGGTCGGCCTGGAACACGCCCGCGAGATCTTGCGCAACAACAATTTGCTGACGGCCCAGGTGCAGGAATTGCTGCTGTTCGTGCAAACGCAGCAAGAAGGCAAGCACGGGCGAGCCCGCGAGAAAGTCAGGAAGGCTGCATGAGTCGCCTGCGCGTCGCCGTGATTGGCACCGGGCATCTGGGCAAGGCCCATGCCCGCATTTTGTCGGGGATGCCCGAGTTCGAGCTCGTGGCGGTGGTCGACTCGATCGCAGAGCGAGCGCGTGAAGTCGCAGCGCAGTATGGCGCGCGGCCGATCGAGGATATCGCGCAGCTGCCCGAACTTGTCCATGCGGCAATCGTGGCCACGCCCACCACGACGCACAAGGCCCTGGCCGAGCGGTTGCTCGAAGCCGGGCTGCACCTGTTCGTGGAAAAGCCGCTGGCGGACCAGGCGGCCGCGGCGGAACGGCTCGTCTCGCTGGCGGCCCGGCAGAATGTCGTGCTGCAAGTCGGCCACGTCGAACGCTTCAATCCGGCACTCGCGGCGGCGTTGCCCTACGTGCGCGACCCCAAATATATCGATGCCGTTCGCACCAGCGGCTTCACCTGCCGGTCGACCGACATCGGTGTCGTGCTCGATCTGATGATTCACGACATCGATCTGGCGCTGTCGCTCGTGCGGTCGCCGGTGATCGAGGTCCACGCCCTAGGGATCGGTGTCTTTGGCCGGCACGAAGACGCAGCCAATGCCCGGCTGTTGTTCGCCAACGGCTGCGTGGCCACGCTATCCGCCTCGAGAATCAGCTATGCGGCCCAACGGCGGATGCACGTTTGGACGCCACGTGGCTTTGCCGCGCTCGATTTCGCCACCCGTCAGACGACCATCGTCCAGGCCAGCGACGCCGTCCTGCGGCGCGAGTTGAATCCCGGTTCGTATGCGCCGGCCGAGCAAGAGCGCTTCCGCGCCGAGCTGTTCGAAACGCATCTGCACCGCGAGCAGCCGCCGGTCGAGCCACTCGATCAATTGACGGCCGAGTTGCAGGATTTCGGCGATTGCATCCGTCAAAGCCGCGTACCGCGGGTCAGCGGGGCCCAAGGCGCCAGCGCCGTGGCCGTCGCCGAGCTGGTGCTCGAGGCCATCGAGCGGCACGCCTGGAACGGTACGGCCGACGGTCCGCACGGATCGCAATACTCTTCGCGCCCGCGTGTGATCCCCGCGCCGCATTGGATGACGCAGCCCCGGCCCGACTGGAAACAAGCCGGCTGACATGTGCCGGACCTTCGCCAGTAGCCGGCCTACGCGGACCCGTTCGGGTTGCTGAACCGCTGGTACAGCACGTGGCGGTAGAGAGCCGAGCGATGCAGCAGCTCGGCGTGCGTCCCCTGGTCGATCAGCCGGCCCCCGTCGACCAGCACGATCTGATCGGCATCGCGCAGCGTGGCCATTCTCGAGGGGATCAACACGGCGGTGCGCTCGCGCAACGTGTGTTCGAGCACGTGGTCGATCATCTCCGACGTCGAGGTATCGATCGGCGCGACGGGTTCCTCAAGAATCAACAGGGCCGGATCGCGCAGCAGCGCCCGCGCCAGGCCGATGCGAAAGACCTCCCAGGCGTCGAGCCGAACGCCAAATTCGCCCACGACCGTGGCAAAGCCTTGCGGCAAACGTTGGATGAAATTGTAGGCCTGCGCCTGCTTCGCGGCCTCGGTGGCTTGCAGCAAGCCGTACCGCGAGTCGCCGCAGATGATGTTGTCCTCGATAGTGCCGGTAAACAGGAATCCTTGCTGGAGCACGAGGCCGACCTGGGCCCGGAGCGAGTCGAGCGTGGTCTGCCGAATGTCGACCCCGTCGATCAACACGCGGCCTGCCCTGGGGTCGTGAAAGCGGACGGCCAGACACGCCAGGGCCATGGCCGCGTCGTCGTCGGTAGCGAGGATCGCCAGCCGCTTGCCAGCCGCGATTTCGAACGTCGCATCGCTGATCACGACTCGGTCGCCGCGGTCGACCAGCCGCACCTGTTCGAAGCGCAGCGATTGGCCCAAAGGGCTGAGCGGCCGGGCGTCGGCGCGCTGTGCCACGGTCGGCTCGCGGTCGAGGTAGTTGAAGATGGCGCGCGCCGACGGTTCGGCGCGCCGGGCCGAACGCCGCGCACGGCGAATGCGGGCCAGCGGCCAGGCGGCGCACAGCAGCGAAATCGAAGTCGTCACGCAGCTGGCGGCCGACATCCGCGGCGGCTCGCGGAGCACGTTGACCGCGGCGATCGCGACGACGGCCCAACCCGTGACGACCAGCGCCGTCAATCCCAGCGGCGGACCCAGCATCTCCAACCAGTCGCGGCGCAGACCTGCCGTCTCGAGCCGGTCGAGCGTGCGTTCAAAGGGCTCGCCGGGCGTATCGGTCAGTCCAAAGCCGCGCACCAGGCGCACCTGGCGCATGGCATCGAGCAGCGTGGTCATCTCGCGGCCCAACCGGTCGCGCCAGATCGCTGCCCGCGGTAGGAAAACCCGACGCTCCAAAGCGGTCAGGCTGCGCCAGACGACGACCAACAGCAGAATCGCGGCGAGTCCGACCCAGAATTGTGTGAGGAGCACGCTGAGCAAAAACAGCGGCGTCCACAGCACGACACGGCTTTCCACCAGCCAGCGGTCGGCCAGACCCTGCCGTACGAGCTCGGTTTTTTCGTGGATCAATTCGGCCGGGCGCGGCTCGCGCGGGCCGGGCAGTTCGCAAGCGCCGACGCGAAAGACCTGCAGCCGCAGCGCGGCACGCAGCCGCCGGGCCGTGATCTGCGCCGCCGCGCGGCACAGCCATTCGTGCCACACTAAAGCAAAACCGGCCAGCGTCGTACCGGCCATGCCCGCAGCGATCAGCGTCCACAATGCGGCCTTGTTGTGATGCAGCCAGGTGAGTCGCTGATACATCCCGGTTAAGAAGGGACCATACCAGGTGTTCCGCGCCTGCCAGACCAGGGGGAGCAGACCCGTATCGGTGAACTGCGCGACGATGCCCTCGCGCGTGGGCGACGCGCCGCAGAGTCGTTCGAGCACCGGCGCCGCTTCGGGGGCGACTTCGAGTGCCCCGCGGGTGAACATCAGGTCGACGAGCATGCCCAGGACCAGGACGCTGGCCACGGCGCAAAGTCCGGCAAAGCCGCCGAGGAAATAGACGAGGATCTGGCTCGCCGGCGCAGGACGGCCAAAGCGTCGAGCACGATCGAACCACGGCGTGGCCATAGCGCAATTATCCACAAACAGCGCGTGATCGAGCGTCCCTGCCGGGTGCCCCCGGGCGAAGCCTGGCCGCTCAGGCCAGGTCGCGGTCCTCGAACAGCAGCAGCGCGACGAGCAAAGCGAGCGAGCTGTACAGCACGCAGTACAACAACGCCCATCCGAGATAGGCCATCGGCACGGGCTGGCTCGTGGCGATGGCGCCCTCGATCTTGAAATGGTCGAGCACGGGCAGGATCGTAGCGATCAACTGGCCCACAAACACCAGAATGGCGAATTTGCCCGCCGCGGCCTTGACCAGCAGCGGCACCAGATGTCCCAGTGCGTACACCGCGAAGCAAATCGTCAGGTTGGCGAGCATGGGCATCCGCGTCGCGATGGCCACGCTGATCGACGTGAGCACGACCGTTTCCATGAAGGCCAGGGCCAGGCCCGGCGCCACGCTGAGCATCTCGCGACGGCAATCCTCGACCGTGGGGTCGGGATTGGCAGTTTCCTTGGCGTCGTAGGCGAGCTTGTACGACACGCTCGCCAGGAACAGGGTGCCCAACACGAGAAACAGGACCACGACTGGACCCAAGACGCCGAGAAACTTGCCGACGATGAATTGCCGGCGGCTGACCGGTTTCGAGAGCAAGGTGAGCGAGGTGCGGCCTTCGATTTCTTCGGCGATCGAAACGCTCGCGCTCCACAGGGCCACGATCATGCCGGCCACGGTGATCAGCGTCAGGCCCGAATCTTTCACCACCTTCACGTCTTCGCCGAAGGTGTTGTAAGGGATAAAAGGAAAGATCAGCAGCAGCAGGATGCCCAGCAGCAGCACGACCGTGAACAGTGGCTGCGACAGCCCCTCTTTCATGGTTGTGACCGCGATGGCCGCGACGCGCGGCTGAGCGACGCGCAAGAGGAAATAGGCCGCCACGACGGCGGCCACGGCCACCAGCGCGCCGACCCCGGTCACCCACAAAGGCGTGACCCACGTGACCCAATTGACGGCCAACAACGACACCACCCAACTCCTCCTCGGTTCCGGGACGGCTGCCTGATCGCCCCCACTTGGCTACCGTATCCTAGCGGCGGCGGGGGTGTCAAACCGCGTGTCGCGCGCGCTAGTATCGCACCTGAAAATCCACGAATTCGCCGGTCGCTGGTTCGGCCCGGGCGTCCTCGTCGCGGATATAGCGTTGCATCGTCTCACGCAGGGCCGCCCTGAATCGGGCCACCTCGTCGGCGGCTCCTTCGACCACCGCGCGCACCCGGCCGTCCGGGAGATTCTGCACGAACCCCGCAACGGCGAAGCCTTGCGCGACGCGCACGACCGTCGCGCGGAAGCCCACACCCTGGACGCGGCCCGCGTAATACACGACACAGCGTTGGCGGTCCGTAGCGTTCATCGGCAACCCCAGAGGTGGCGCGCAGCGCATCAAGCGGTGATGACGTCTTCCAGCCGGGCGATCGCCACGACGTCGCGCAGGGCCAGCCAAACCTCTTGGCGATTGGCTCGGATCCCGTGCTCGCGGCATTCGACGACATAGCGTTCGCGCGTTGTGGCGGTGTCGCGCAGATCGTGCAGATCGGCCGTGCCGAGGACCAGGAAGCCCTCGGTCACCGCCGCTAGCGTGCCCAGGGCTACGAAGGGACTGGCCAAGTCGACCACCACTTCCCGGCCTACCAATGCTGCCAGCGGGTGGTCGCCGGCCGAAGTTTGCGAGTTCATGTCGATCTTGCTAGCAGCCGGTAAGGCCCTGCCCGGCGCGACATTGACGGCCGCCCGAGCCTGAACGTAGCCTGCGGTCGAATTCTGATGCGACCGTTTTACCTGCTCAACCTGGCCCTTGTCAGCCTGCTCGCGATGGCGGTCGCGGTCGGGGCCGCGGAGCCGTCTTTGCAGACCGAGTTCGTCGTGCTGCAGAACGGCGAGGTCTTGGCCGGTACCGTCGAGCCTGAAGGTGACCGGCTGGTCGTCCGCACGGGGCGCGTCGACGTGCAGGTGCCACGTCGCGAAGTGCTGTACCGCGGCCCGTCGCTGGCCGACTGCTATCAGCAGCGTCGGCAAGGCCTGCACCGCGATGACGTCGAAGGGTGGATTTCGTTGACCGATTGGGCCTTGGACCAGCGGCTGCTGGCTCAAGCCGAAAGCACCCTCGCGGAACTGCGCCGGATCGCGCCGCGGGACCAGCGCGTCGATTTGCTTGCCCAGCGCCTAGCCGGCGAGTTCCTGCGGCGACGCCGCGAGCAAGCCGCCGCCGCGCCGGCGGCCACGCAGACTTCCGATCCGCCCTTGCCGGTCGCCAAGGGAGCGCCTGCGGTGATGCCGGTTTCGGCAATCGCGGTGGCCGAGTTTGCTGAAACGATTCAACCGCTGCTCTTGAATCGCTGCGCACTGGGCGGCTGTCATGGACCCAGAGCCACGAATCGTTTTTCGCTGGAACGCACTGGCTCGCCGAAGAATGTGCGTCAATCGCTCACTTATCGCAATCTCGACGCGGCACAGCGCTGGATCGCCCGCGAAGACGCCTTGGCCAGCCCTTTGCTCACCAAGCCTCTCGCCGCGGGTCACGGGGGCCGTTCGCGCCCGGTTTTTGCCGGGACGCGTGACCGTCAATACCAGCAGTTGCTGCTGTGGGTAGCTCGAGTTGCGTCGCAGCCGGCGACGCCGCAGGTTGGGCAGCTCTCTGCCGCCGCCCCCGACCAGCACCCAACGGCAGTGGCGCATGTCGCTGCTACGGTCGCTTCAGATCCATTCGACCCCGAAGTGTTCAACCGGCGCTATCACCCGGTCGAGTCCACAGGGGCCGATGCCGAGGACGACCCCTTGGCGGTGTTCGACGAGCCGCCGCCTACACGACCGGCGGAGGCAGCGGCGGGCGGTCAACCTCCGCCGCAGTGAGGCCGGCGATGGCAATCTCGCCGCGGTCCAATGCGGCGAGGAACTCGCGATTGCTCGTCAGCAGCGCAGGCAGCGCGGCCATCTCGGTTGGAAGCAGCCAGTGCACGCTTTCGACTTCGGCCGGATTCGGCGCCAGGGCGTGCAATTCGTCGCTCCATTCGGCCAGCCACCACGCCAGCGCCACGCGCCAGGGCGTGACGCTTTCCCAGACGCGCGCAACGGGCCGTACGACGATGCCTAGCTCCTCGTGCAGTTCGCGGACCAGCGCTGCCGGCTCGCTTTCATCGCCTTCAATGCCCCCGCCGGGAAAACAGTAGGCGCCGGGTGCTACGACATGCTGCGACCGCCGGATGACCAGAAATCGCCCCTGCCGCACCAGAATGGCGACCGCTCCGCGGCGCACGATCGACTCGGACATGGCGGCTGAATCCCCCACTTCGTTCGGCCACGGGACAGCGCGCGACCGCGGCCTTTTGCCCGCCGTTCGACCAATCGCCCAGCGGCAGCGGCCCGGATACAATACCACGTTCGACGGATCAGCTTTTCGAGGCCCTAAGGCGACATCCCACCATGGAACAAAAGCCCGCACCGCAAGGGGAAGCAAACAAACCGGGCGCGCCCCGTCCTTGGCTGAGCACGCCGCTGGTTTACTTTCTGATCACCTTGGGGCTGGTCGCCTGGCTGTATGCGTTTGTCAAAGGCTCGGGCCAATACGAGAAGATCGACTACGACTTCTTTCGCGAGCAACTGGCCGCGAAGAACATCGCCGAGGTCGAGTTTCATGGCCCGGAACAGTTGTTCGGCAAGTTCAAGCACCCGCCGCTCGACCCCCAGGGCCGCAAGTCGCGCTCGCTCGACGGCAAGGAGGAAGTCCGCCGGCTGAAGGAGGATTTCACCATCACTCTGGTGCCGCCTTACCTGGGCGAGAACCTGGAGAAAGACCTGCAAGGCGTAAAGATCAAGACGCAGCAGGCGGCCGACAATACGAGCTTCCTGTTTATCCTGTCGATGCTCGTGCCGCTGTTGCTGTTGGGGGTTTTCTGGGTGATGTTCCGCCGTACGCGCGACCAGTTTCTCGGTGGCGGCATCCTTGGTTCGTTCAACAAGAGTCCGGCCAAGCGCTACGAGGGGTCGAAGCACGCGATCACGTTTGCCGACGTCGCGGGCCTGGAAAACGTCAAGGAAGACCTGCAAGAGGTCGTCGAGTTTCTCAAGAACCCCGAAAAATTCCGCAGGCTCGGGGGCAAAATTCCCAAGGGCACATTGCTGATGGGGCCGCCCGGTACCGGGAAGACGCTGCTGGCCAAGGCCGTGGCCGGTGAAGCCGGAGTACCGTTTTTCTCGATCAACGGCTCCGAATTCATCCAGATGTTTGTCGGCGTCGGCGCCAGCCGTGTGCGCGACATGTTCAAGACGGCCAAGGAGGCGGCGCCCTGCATCCTGTTTATCGACGAGATCGACGCCGTCGGCCGGGTGCGCGGTGCGGGGCTCGGCGGTGGGCACGATGAACGCGAGCAGACGCTCAACCAGATCCTGAGCGAGATGGACGGTTTCAGTCCGAACGAGGCCGTGATCGTGTTGGCCGCCACAAATCGCCCCGACGTGCTCGACCCGGCCCTGTTGCGCCCCGGGCGATTCGATCGGCACATCACCGTCGATCGGCCCAGCCTCAAGGGGCGCGAGGCCATTCTCAAGGTCCACGTTCGCGATGTCCCCTTGGCCGATGACGTCGACTTGCAGCGCATCGCCCACGGCACGGTCGGGCTGACCGGCGCCGACTTGCGCAACCTGGTGAACGAGGCCGCGCTGTGGGCCACGCGCCAGGGCAAGGAACGGGTCGACATGAGCGACTTCGACGCGGCCCGCGACAAGATCCTGATGGGTCCCAAGCGCGAGGAGATGCTCAGCGGCAAGGAAAAGGTCATGACCGCCTACCACGAGGCGGGACATGCGCTCCTGGCCTGGCTGTTGCCGGGGCTCGATCGGGTGCACAAGGTGACGATCATCCCCCGCGGCCGTGCGTTGGGCGTGACGCAATTGCTGCCCGAGGAAGACCGGATGAACATCAGCGAAAGCGATCTGCAAGCCCGGCTGACGTTCATGATGGGCGGTCGCGCGGCCGAGAAGCTGATCTTCAACGAGTACAGCGCCGGCGCCGAAGACGATCTGAAACGTGCCACGCAATTGGCCCGGCGGATGGTCACCCACTGGGGCATGAGCGAACGCCTCGGGCCGGTCGCCTATCGCACGGCCGAGGAACACCCGTTCTTGGGACGCGAGATCGCCGAGCAGCGCGAATTCAGCGAGCACACCGCGCAGGTGATCGACGAGGAAGTCGCCCGGCTGCTGCACTCGGCGGCCGACCGGGCCCGATCGCTCCTGGCCCAACACCGCGACAAGTTGGAACGGGTCACGCAGCGGCTGACCGAAACGGAGACGCTCGACGATCGCGAGATGGAACAGTTGATCGGACCTTCGGCCAACCAACAGCGCAGCGCCGCAAACGGTCAAAGCAACGGCTCCGGCGAAACCAAGCTCCCGGTTGCACTGGCGCCGCAAGGCGATGCCCAGGGGGCGTAGGACTTCGAACGCGGCGTCAGGCGTGTGCGCTTCCGGGCGAGCCATCTTGGTACTGCGCACTGCAACGAGCGCAGGCGCCGCGCTGGCTCATAGCCTCGAGGAACCTTCGATGACCAGCACCGGACTGTGCGTCGCGATTGGATTGGCCGCTGGAACTCTCAGCGGCCTGGTGGGGATCGGCGGTGGAATCGTGATGGTCCCCGCCCTGGTCCTGCTGCTTGGACTATCGCAGCACGAGGCCCAAGGCACGACCTTGGCGATGATGGTTCCGCCCGTCGGGCTGGCGGCCGCCTGGACCTACTACCGCGCCGGGTACATCGACCTGCGTTTCGCAGGCTGGCTGTGCCTGGGATTCGTCGTCGGCACGCTGGTCGGTTCGCGCATCGCGATTGCGGTGTCGGACGTCACCCTCGAGCGGATTTTCGGCGCTGCGTTGCTCGTGGTGGGGCTGAAAATGATTCTCGTGCGCTAACCAAGTCTGCCACGGACGCTGGCGTCGAGTCTCGCTCAGACGGTCGATTGGCCGCCTGGAAATCAGACCGCTTTTTTCTTGACTTGCCCCAGGGTGATTTGCGACGCTTCGGGTTGGAACAGCTCTTTTCGGCGGCATTGGAGAGGCACACCATGTCGACCGCACGCAGGGATGGCGTCCGCGCCGGCGGGCGCAGGGGCGCGTTTGTCGCGCAGCACCTGTTTCGGTTCGCTGCCGCTTGGGTCGTATTCGGCGCAGGCGTATTCGGCGCCGTGGCGCTGCAACCCGCATCGTTCGTTCAGGCCTGGGATGAACTGCCGGCCGCGCTCGACGAGCAACTCGCCGAACATTTGGCTGCCGGCGCCTGGGACCAGGCAACCAAGCTCGCCAACGAGGCCCCGCGGGCCCGTCGCGATCGCCTCTTGGCCAAGATCGCCGTGGCTCAGGCCGGTGCGGGCCAGCGCCAGCGCTTTGCCGATACGCTCGACGCGATCACCGCGACGGACGTGCGCATGCAAGCGGCCCGCGACGGACGCCGCGAGATTCTTGCCCAATTCCCCGCCTTGCAAGGGCAGGGAGACGCGCCCGGCCTGGGCCGGCAAGGAGGGGTGAACGGAGGCCCTCAGGGACTATCCGTTGGCAACTCCGGGTCGAACTTTGGCGGTGGACAAGACATCGATTTTGACCCGTTGATGGAACTGATCACCAGCACCGTCGCGCCCACGACGTGGGAGGACGTCGGCGGCCCAGGAACGGTCAGGCCCTTCATCACGGGGGTGTGGGTCGACACGACCGGGCTGATGACGCGGCTCAAGCAAGTCGAGGCCCACGACGCTCAGCAACTGGCCGCAATCCGCGTCGCGGCCCGCGCTGCGGCAGGTGACAGGGCGGACGATGCACCGCGCCGCGCATCGCCGCTGCGCATGGTCTCGCTGGCCCGGCTCGAGCGCCACGTCTTGCACCAGTTGGCCGCCGGCGAGCCACTCGACGAGGCAGCGCTCGTCCTGGCCGGAATACGCCGCGTGCAGTTCGTGCTCGTGTTTACCGCCGAGGGCGAGGCCACGTCGGGCGATATCGTGCTGGCCGGGCCGGCGGGCGACTGGTTGCCCAGTCCCGGTGGGCGTTTCGTGGCCGCCGACACGGGCCGGCCGGTCGTGCGCCTGGATGACCTGGTCGTGTTGCTGCGGCGGCTGGCCCTGGGCGAGCAGGGGACGCTGGGCTGTTCGATCGTGCCGCGCACCGCGGGCCTGCAGGCGGCGCAGCAGTTCCTCAGCGAAGCGGGCCAGCGACCGTTGGCAGCCGGCCGGCAGGCGCGCGAGCGTTGGATTGAACAATTGCGCTCGAAGCTGGGGCTGCAAACGATCGAGTTCTACGGTTTGCCGGTCGAGAGCCACGTGGCCCGGGTACTGATCGAGGCCGATTATCACATGAAACTTGTGGGCACCGGATTGGCCGAGGGGACACCTGCCGTTCCCAGCTATCTGGAGCTGGTCGAGCGCTCAGGCGAGGTGCCTGAATCGCTCGACGTGTTGCGGTGGTGGTTCACGCTGAAGTACACGGCGCTCAAGGCGACGGCCGACCGCCAGGCGTTTGCGATCGACGGTCCGGCCGCGCAGGTCCTGAGCGAGAGCGAGCTGCTCGACGCTCAGGGCCAACGGATTCACACGGGAAAATCCGACCCTCTAAACAGTGAATTTGCTCGGCGGTTTACGGCCGATTTTGCCGCGCTGGCCGAGCGTTATCCCGTGTATGCCGAATTGCAGAACGTCTTCGATCTGGCCATGGTGGCGGCGGTGATTCGCCACGAGCAGCTCGAGCAGGCGGCGCAATTCGACTTCGGCTGTCTCGCCGATGAAGACCTGCTGGCCCTGCCGCGGTTTGCGGTACCGGCCGCCGTGGAAACCGTGGCCAATCATCGGCAACTCGACGGACGGCGATTCGTGGCTGTGGTCAGTGGCGGCGTGCGGCTCGATCCCTACGGGCTCTTGGCTTCGGTGGAGCTGCAAGCCGACAACGGTACACTCGCCCAGCAACGCGCGCAGGCTGCCCCACGCGGCGCAACGTGGTGGTGGGATGCCGATTCCACGCTCGCTGCGGCCGAAGACAAGGAATGACGGCCCGGTGCCCATGATGTCCCGGTGCCTGCGCCGCGCGACGAGCCCGGGCTACGGAGCCTGGCGCGGCTCGAACGCCGCGCGGAGCCGGGCGAGTTGCGCGGCGCGTTGTTGTGGCGGCGCGGCAGGGTCGAATTCGACCGGCGCGCCGGACAGCGACTCGAGTTGCGCCTTGGCCTGTTCGAGCAGCGCCTGCTCGTCGCGGTCGAGCAGCGCGATCCACGCCGTGCGATCGGCAGCCAGCCAGGGGACGATGTTCTCAGGCAGATCCTCCTGACCGCTCGCCGCCAGGTCGAATTCGATGCGGCGGATTCGCGAGCGCTGCTCGGCGTCGAGTTGGTCGGCCGGCAGTTGTTCCAGGAACGGCACGATTGCCGTTCCATACTGACGCAGCCGTCGATCAGCGGCCTGGCGAGTCGCGAACTTTTCGCTAGCCAACTGGGTCACCAATTCGAGCCATTGCCGTCGCGTGTCATGCTGCGGCAGGCCCACATAGCGAAACAGGGCGTCTTCCAATTGCAGGGTTTGTTCGGCCAAGAGCCAACCGGGCCGAAACAATTCGACGAGCGGGAGAATCCGCTCGACGCACAGCTCACGATGCGCCAGCAACAGCGTCCAGAAGTTCGATGCGCGGATCGTGCGGGCCGTGGCGCCGCTGCCTACGATCACCGTGATGGGGCCGGTCGGGCCCTGCTCGAAAAACACCTCGTCGGGCGATGACGCAGCGCCGCGTCGCTGCCGGAGGCGAAACAACTCGCCATGCGTCACTTCCAGATCGACCATCAGGTCCGGCGCATCGAGCAAGTAGCGCAGCGTCGGCAGGCCGTCTTCGACGTTGATCGCCAAGGTCTCGTGGCAATCGCCCGACCGCGCCGAACTGTTCTCAGACCGGGCATATTCGGGAGAAGTGGCTGCCAGGCGACCTGACGCGACGTAAAACCGCAGATAGCTGATCTGCGCCGCCAGGGCCTGGTTGATCCGTAGCGGCGTTTCGGCGAGCACCGGCGGAAGACAGACGCACGACACCCAGGTCGCGGCCAACAGCACACCGAAAGCTCGAGGGGCAATCCGGGAGACGCGCATCACAGCTTGGGTAACTTCGGTTCCACGGGACGTTGGAGCATCCGCTGCTGTTCCACGACCCGCCCCGGCAGCTGGTTATTCGCGGGCGACAGATCGGGATTGTCTTTGGGTGGGGCCTCGTAACCCTCTTCGATCGCAATCCCCAGCGGATCCTTCAATTCACGCTGGGCCAGCAGTGCCCAGGGCGTATTCGGATTTTGCTCGACGCAGCGCTTCAGCAGCCGCGTCGCTTCGGCCGCGGCACGCTCCGAGGCGGTGCCGAAGTTGATCTTGGCATCCGGCTTGAATTTCCAGCGGTTCGATTGCTGGTCGACGAATTCCGAGCCCTTGCCGCGCATCTGGGCGCAGGCCCAGTTGTATTCGTTGCAACGCACGCGCATGGCCAGCAAGCGGCCGAACGTCAGGTCGTAAAACGCTCGCCACCTCGCGGCCGCCTCTTTCTGGTAGGCCTCTTCAAGCCCTTTGGGGCCGAAGAATTCCAGCGCCTGATCGAGAATCACGCTGTTGTAGGCCACGGTTTGCTGGGCCTCGCGCAGATCGTCTTGAAAGGTTTCGCCGGTGGGGGCGAACGATAGCCGCGGCGCGCCGCGCAGCTCGCGCCGGTGCGTCACCTCGACGGCCTGTAGCACGGCCTTGCGCAGGGGGCTCGCCGCGGCGCTGCGGACGTATTCCGTCGCCGAGTTGTAGTCGGGCAGATAGTTCCGCATCGTCGCCAGGCTGAACGGCGAGCGATCGGCAGCCTGCTCGCTGACAAAATAGGCGCCGCCCGTCTCTTGCGTCAGCCGTGTCAGACTGAACGGCCCGACGCCGGCGCGAACCGACTCAAGCTGCGGACCCTCGAACCAATAGGGCAGGCGCAACAGCTCTTGGCGCACGCTGTCGGGGCCGCGATTGACGGGCAATTGATAGGTCTTGCCGTCTTCAGGATGGACGTAGGCGTGGGTGCCCATCACCCGGCCGAACATCGACGAGGGGCCGACGGCAAAGACCGGCACGGCCAGTTTCTGGCACTGCCGGACGGCGTCTTCCAGTTCGTTGTCGTCGTCTCCCGACTCGTCGGTCCAGATGACGACCATGATCTTGCGTTGCTCGTGACCGCGCAGAGCACGGTACTTGTCGACCGCAGCGAGCAACGCGGTAAAGACGTTTTCCGAGCCGGTCTCATCGGTCGGCACCTTGCGAATGGCGTCGACCACCATCGCCTCGTCGGCCGTCGGCGCGACCAGCTCTTGCCATTGCTGGCCGAACGCCACAACGGCATTCTCCAGCGCGTCGCTACCGGAGAGCGAACCCAACTGGTCGAGTTCGCGGAACACGCGTTCCAAACGGTTGGCCACCTGGGTGCGCTCGTCGGCCAGGCTGATCGAGGCGTCCATCATCCAGACGACCAGCACCTTGCTTTGTTCGAGATAGGTGACGATTTCATGGGTGATGCGATCGACGGCCCCCTCGACCTCCATCACCGAATCGCCGATCGTGCCTTTGCGAACGACCATTTCGCTCAACTCAGCGGCCGCAAGCTGTTGAACCTGCGGCAGTTCGATGTTGAAGTCGACCGTCTCGACCTGGTCGAGCGACTCTTCGATGCGAGGCTCGTCACTCAACTCGGCCCCTACGGCCGAGGTCGTCGCGGCGAACACTTGCTCGGCCGGCTCGTCCGACGGATCGGCCAATTGCAGTTCCGCGTCGGCCAGCGGCTCGACCGGCGGCTCTTGCGGCGTCAAGAAGGCCTTCAAATCGTCGATCAATTGCGGCCGGGTGCCGGGCAGCATCACCAGCCCGATCTGCACCAGCACGATCAGGTGCACGATCACACTGAGGGCTCCCGCCTGCAGGCTGCGGCCGCTCACCCAGGTTTGGCCCGGGGCGATTTCGGCCAGACGTTCGGCAACGGTCACCGTGAAGGTCCCCTCGCGCGACCGCGCCAGGGCCTGGCGTTGCCCGTGCAACTCGATGATCCGTGCGAAAACTGCCTGCATCTCTGCTGCTGCGCCCAAAAGGGGAGACGGGCCGGCGCTTCCGGAACCCCCATTCTAACCAAACGGCCCGGTCGCTGCACTTCCAGGCTGGGCGCTATTCGGCCCGGGCCGAGAGAAATATTGCCTAGGTGGCGATCTGCTCGGCATTTTCGTGCGGGTCGTGTGCCAGCGGGGTGGCCTTATCCGGGGTGGCCATACGGGCCAGACGCTGGTTGCGGAGCTGCTCGAGCTGGACGCGCCGCCGCCTGCGCCGCAGGAAGTACAACACCGCCACGGTGATTACGGCCACGACGACGAGGAACGTGACCGACATCTCGACCCCGCGGATGTAGCCCCAAAGTCCTTCGATGCGGTTGCCGTACTTGTACGACAAGCCAAAAAAAGTGCCCACGACGGTCGTTGCGCACAACAAATCGAACGAGAGAAACCGCCGCAACGGGACGCGAAGAATGCCCGCGGTCAAATAAACCGGCGAACGCAACCCGACCAGAAACCGCGAAATGAAAAACACCTTCAAGCCGTGCTGCTTGATCATGTACTCAATCCGTTGCTCGCGTTCGGGCGTGAGATGACGAGCAAGGACCCGATGCTCGAACAACACGCCGCGGCCAAAGTGGTAGCCGATGCCGTACATCACCAGGTCGCCCACCAGCGCACCGAACAAGCATGCCAGGAAGGCCAGGCCCGGGTTGAGCCGGCCGTAAGAAGCGGCGACGCCCGCCAGAATGACCGGCACCTCCTCAGGCACGGGGAGGCCAAAGCCGGTCAGAATCAGCACGGCCATGATGCCCAGGTAGGAACCGTGGTTGAGCAGCAGATCGACCATGCAGGCGGATCCGAAGTTTCCAAATCCAGATCACGACGCACCGATACGTTGTCCCCTCGGGCGTCACCCCCCGTGCAAGCAAGTCTAGCCGATAGTTTGCCGGGACCGTTTCCGGCGCCTGTCAACTTTCACAGCTTGGGTGTTCTGTACAGGCCGGTGGCGAGATCGCAGGATGCGATTGTTCAACAACGTCGCTAGAACCGTGCGCGTCCCCTGTGTCCGCCGGGCCAGAACTTCCTACGTCTGCCACAGCGATGTGGTTGAGCACGCGAACCAATCCCCCTCCAACGCCACATCCATGCGGCACTCAATCATGGGCCGGATCAAGCCGCAGGACAACCCTCGCCCGGGGCGCCGCGGGCGATTCTGGCCAGGGTTGGGGGCAACAGCGCGGTCGGAGTGCCCCTAATCCCGAGGTGCACGCTTTGTGCCGCGCGGCGAAGCGGATTCCTGGTTTGCCATCGGGTCGCGTTACCGTATCATCGCCGCTCGCAGTCTGACCGGCGGGACATAGCATTGCCCGACGGTCGTGGTCCTTCGCATCTGGAGTGCATGCCCTATGGCCAAGACGAACTGCCCGATTAGTCGCCAGGATTTTCGCGACCATGCCCAACCGGTCGAAGTGACGATCAACGGGGTACCCCACGTGGCAGAGGTCAAGGAATTCTCCACGGGGTCGCTCGGTTGGTACCTGAACGGAAAGTCGACGCTCAAGGTGGGCGACAAGACCGTCAGCGTGCAGATCGGGCTCAATCTGACCATTGTGGGGTCGAAAGAGCTACCACAGGATTCCTAGGCCTGCGCCGCGAGCGCCGATCGCCACGGCTCGGCCAACACCAGCCGGCCGGCGCCGAAATTCCACGCGCGCACCTGCAGCCCTTGCGGCCCACCGCCCGGCAGGGTGACGACGGCCGCGACGTCGCGATGGGTCTCGCAGTAATGCTGCGCCGCTTCCGGTCCAAGCACATAGAAGGCGGTCGATAGCGCTTCGGCCAGCGCGGCCGAGTCGGCAACCACGGTGGTCGAGAGCACCCCTTCTGCCGGGCGGCCAGTTCGTGGATCGAGAATGTGGCCATAGCGCCGGCCTTGATGCCGGAAGAACTGTGTTCCGGCCCCGGAAGTCGACAGCGCTTGATTGAGAAGCCGGACGGCTCCCAGCCGCTGCCCGGGGCGGAGCGGATCGCCGATGCCGACGGTCCAACCTTGCCCTGCGCCCTCGGACAGGTCGTCGCCGCTTGCCGTTACGCTGCTGCGCCCACCCTGCAGCAAGTAATCTTGCACGTCGTGGTCGGCAAACACCTCACGGCATCGATCGAGGGCATATCCCTTGCCGATGCTGCCCAGGTTGATCGCGACTCCGGCGCGGTCGAAGCGGACGGCGCAACGATCGCCGTCGAATTGCACATGCTGCATGCCGGTGCGCGCAAGCGCCTCGGAAAGTTCGTCGTTGTCGGGAACGCGCCCCTGGCGGCGCAGAAATCCCCACACTTCGATGAGCGCACCGGTGGCGACGTCGTAGGCACCGGCTGTTTCTCGATGCACCTCGTCGGCCAACTGCAACAGCGCGAAAAGCCGTGGCTCGACGACGATCCAATCGCGTGCGGCCAGCCGATTGAGCTGCATGATCTCGCTCGACTCGCGGTAGACGGTCAACTGCGCTTCGAGTGCTTCCACGAGGTCGAGCGCCGCCACGGCGGCCTCGGTGGCCGCGGCGTGCTGCCCTGCGTTGACGATCGCTTCCCAATTGCAGGCCATGGCCTGCCGCGAAACATGCAGGTGATAGACGCCCTGGCCCGCGGTGGCCGTTTCCGGAGTGATCATTTCGCCCCGCGTGCCGCGGTTCGCTGACCCGGCCAAGAACTCACGGCGTGAAGCAGGGCGATCGCTCATGCCGCTATCTTAGCCGCCCGATGCCTCCGCAGTCGCCGGCCTGCGGAACGTCGAACTCTGCAACATGCCCCGGCGGCTTCCAAAGACGATCAGCATTTCACCCGGTCCGTAGCTCAACCAGGTCAACTCATCCAAACCGGGAAAAGAGTCGTGAAACACCTGGTATGCCAGCAGTACGTCACTGACGAGAAACAACGCCGCGCCCGCGGCCAGCAGGTTATATGCTCGATCTTTGCGCCCTAACGCAGTCGCCGCGCCCGGGGTCGCGGCGACGAGCACGGTATAGGCCAAGGTGGGAATACGCAGTTGCGTTTGCCGATCCGTGCTCAAGGCAACCGCGGCCCATGCGCCCAGGGCCATGATCTGCCACGCCCCGAGCCAGCGAAGCCAGGCCACGCTGCGCACAGGCGACCGCAGTTGGGCGAGCAACCAGCAGGCCGCTACATAGGACAGGTGACCCAGCCCATACAACACGATGCCGCCAAGCAGCGGATCGGTAAACGGCGTCCAGCCGAGCCGGCGGCCGACATGCGAGTCGCCATAGAACCCTAGCGACATACCGAGGGCAACGCACAAGGCCGCATGGGCCGTTGCCTCGCGCCGCTGCGTCCACGCGTTGCACCACGCCGCGATCGCCAGCACCAGGCAGGAGCCGGCGCGCAGATCAAGCCGGGCCTGTGACCACCAGGGCACCGACAGGCAGCTTTGCAGCAGGCTCACGGTCAAAAGCGCGGCCCACGCAACTCCAAGCACCGTGAACGTCGTCCGCAGAGGCGCAAGGTGCGTCGAGACATCGCCCGTGTTCAAGGGGTGAACCCCGCATCGAGCTGGCGCAAGTAGTCCAAGGCATCGTGCACGTCCATGACCTGCACGCCTTGCTTGCGGCCGGCACGGTCGAAGTCGGCCAGGAGGACCAATTCTTCGAAGTCGTCGGCCGCTTCGAGCCGGCGACGTGAACGATGCCCCAGGGTGCCCTCGCGCCAGGCCCGGCCCTCGGCTTGATGTTCGATCAGCCAACGCGTGCGTTCGGTGATCGACTCGCCCAATGCCTCGACTCCCGCGACGATCGGCTCTTGCGGATCGATGACCTTGCCCACGTCGTGCAACAGCGCCGCCAATAAGAACTCTTCGTCGTAAGGTCGCTCGGCGCGGGCCAGCTCGAAAACCTGGAGGCTGTGGTACAGCGCGTCGCCTTCGGGGTGTCGCCGGCGATCTTGCTGCAAGTGTTCCAGCGGCGCGAGCAGCACCGCGTAGAGTTCGAACCGATCTCCCGCGTGCTGACGCGGTCCGTGCGCCGGCACCGCGCCTTCGTCGCCGACGGCGACGCGCTCGGCCCTGTCGACGATGTCTTCGAGTTCCTGCAGATTGGCCCGGCGCAGCGTCCCCTGGTGGTCGTGCGGCCGAACCACGCGACGCGCCAGGTGCGGTGGGAAGACGACAATCCGCGCTCGGTGCGGTTGTTCGATCCGCACCACCGGCACGACCAGCGTGCCGAGCCGGCGGCGAAAACTGTGACGCAGAACCGTCGCCTCGAGATCGGCGCCGTGCAGCGCTTCGACGATTGGACCGGGCCCGTCGGCAATCGCTTCGAGATCGATGTCCGAATCGTGCCGGAAGCGGCCGTCCAGCGCGCTGTGGACCAGTCGCGGACGGAATCGGCGTAAGAGCCGCATCAACCGCAGGGCTCCTTGCCGCAGCTCGGCCAGCCGGTCTGCCCCGGTTTCCGCGCCGCTGCCCAGGACCAGCAGTCGCAACTGCAGCCGCACTTCGGCATTGGTCGGCAGCTCGTTGGCCGCAAGCGGCTTGCCGTACAACCGCCGCGCCGCGGCCAGTTTGGCGCGCTCGACGAGGGTTTCTTCGCGCGCGGCCAGCAAGCGCGCGGCTTCGACGGCAATCCGTTGGCGAACTTTTTCGATGGATTGCATGCAAACCGTGGGGGGCCAGCCGCCCGCCGTAAGGTCGGACCGGTTTATTCTATCCGCCGACGCGCGAAAAAAGGTCGGCGACGCGGCGCGGGTCGTCCGCGTCGAGTGGCCGGGCCAGCGGGACATCTCGACGGTGCAGCAGCAGCCCGTCTACCTTGTGTAGCAGATCGAACACCTCGCGAACGAGCTGAAACGCGCCGGGCAGCCCCAGGCCAGGCAACTCGTTCGCCAGCTGTTGCACGATCTCGCCCAAGGTCCGGCGACCGTCGACCAGTTCGACCACGCGCTGCGCGGCCAGACTCGCGCGCGTCCGGAGCTCGACCGTCCTGGCAAATCGCAACACCCATTCGCCGGGCGCCAGGACGGAGCCTTGCGTCAGCGCGGCGAGGCTGAAAAACGGGACCTGCTCGAGGTCATCACACGAGGCCGCGGCGTCGGCGTCCGGTGACGCGAAGAACTCGTGCCGCATGATGCTGCCGATCGCCAGCTCGGCAATCGCCTGCTGCTCGACCAACGGCCGCTGAGCCGCCGCGGCGATCAATTCCGGGTCGCCAAGCACCATGGCAGGCTCGTAGCGCGTCCGTAGCTCGGGCGTGAATTCGATCCAGTGCAGGCCCGCCGTGCGCAGAAAGTCGTGCAGCTCGGGCACGCTGTAAGCACGGTCGACCGCATGTAGAAACAAGTCGTACAGATCGGCGTCGCTAGACATTTCCGTTTCGAGAAACAACTGCTTACCGCGCTGGTGCCAATTCGACGCCGGCAAGCTCCGCAGGCACTGCCGCGTGCGATCCAGCTTGATGTCCGCATCCGGATGGTCGGCATTGAGGTAGCGCAGCAACTGCTGCACCTGGTAGATGCCGGTGCGGCCATATCGGCCATAGACCATCAGCCCCAGCCCGCCACCGTCAGCCAGCGCGCCGCGCAAGGCTGCGAGTCCGGCCTCGGGCTCCGGCAAGTGGTGCAGCACGCCGCAGCAATTGATGTAGTCGAACTTGCCGAGGCCGAGCCGTGGCAATTCGGTCAACGAACCGTTCACCCAATGAAGGTTTGTCAATCCGCGGATCTCGGCGCGCTGCCGGGCGACTTCCAACGAAGCGCGGCTGAGGTCGAGGTAGACCACTTCGCCAGGCAGGCCGCGCAATTGCTCGGCCAAATGGATCGTCGAGTCGCCGGTGCCGCCGCCCGCAACCAGCACCCGGATGCCTTGCCGGAAATCGCGGCGGCCGCCGAAGAGGTAGTGATTGATGACCTCGAGCGTGTCGATGTAAGTTCGACGCAGTCGCTTCCGTTCGTCGGCCGGGTCTCGAGGTGGGTAAGGAAAGGCCTCGTATTGATGCCGGACCGATTCGGCCGCTGATGGGTTGCCGCTGGCCATGCTGCAGAATGCCTCCTTGCGGGCGTGCAGAAACTGTTCCTTCCGCCAGTCTCCAGGTCTCCCAGGACAACCGTCAACGGCAGATTTGTCCCCACCGCGGAGGGGGCTGTATTGGCTGTGGGCGACGGGGGCGTATTACAAGTGTCGCAGACCTTAAATTGCTAGGGAGCATCTGTGATTGCCCGGCCTGCAAAATGCTAGGCTTTTCGCAATCGATCTCCCTACGCCCCGCATGACCACTGAAACTCCAACTCTGGCGCCGCCACGCGAAATCGAGTCGGTGGTTCCATCGCTATGGGACCGCTGGCTTACTCCCGAATCGTTGGCGCTGTCGGTCAGTGTCGGGGTGACTCTGACGATCGTCGCGCGCGCGGCCGGGCTAGCTCGCGGTGTTGTCTTCGCGCGCAGCATGAGCAGGGCCGAGCTGGGCCATTTTTCCCTCTCTTACAACGCCATCTCGCTGGTTGCGTTGGTTGCCGTGCTGGGATTGCCAGGCGCATTGTCACGCTATATCGAGCGTTATCGGCGCGACGGTGGCCTGCGCTCGTTGATCGTGCAGACGATCGTTGGCTGCGCCTTGTTCGGCGGAGTGGCGTGTGCCGTCGGCATGCTCGAGGCGGAGCGGCTTGCGACTTACGTTTTCGACGACTCGCGGCAGACGCTGTTGATGATCTTGACCTGCCTGGGTGCTCTGGCCTTGGCCTATACAAACGTCTTGTCGGGCGTGTATCAGGGCTTGCGCCTATCCCGGGTCAACTCAATCATGCAGGTCGCTCAATCGATCGGCTTCTGTGTGTTGGGTGTCGGCCTCTTGTGGCTGCTGCGCAATGACGCGGTGGGCGGTTCGATTGCCTTCCTGCTCAGCTCGGTGTTGGTCTTGTTGCTGCCCACCTGGTTGATGGGACGGTATTTGCAGGGCTTGCCGCGCGATCGCCAAGCGGCCCCAGGCCTTGCCGCCTGGCAGGGCCTGTTTGCTTATGCCGTGGCCACCTGGTCGGCCGGCTGGCTAATGGAACTGTGGCGCACGATCGATCGCTGGTTGATCGTGCACTACGACACGCTGCCGGCCCAGGCGCGCTTCGAGTCGATCGGAAGTTACAACATCGTCGAAATGATTACCCAGCCGCTGTTTGCCCTGGCGATGCAAATCAGCATCCTGGTGTTGCCACATGTGGTGCACCTGTGGGAGGCTCACGAGTTTGACAAGGCGGGCCATATGGTCCGGCTGGCCACGAAAATGACCGTACTCGGCCTGATGTGCGTGGCCGTGCCCTTGGTGGCCACGAAACAGCTCATCCTGGCGGGTATCTTTGGCGATCATTCGCCTCAGGGCAGCAGCATCGTCGAGCCCGTGCTCGTGGCGATGATTGCCGCCTCGGCGCATTTCGTGCTTCGGTCGTACTTGCTGTGCCGCGAGCGGAACCGGTTGATCGGACTCGGTTGGATCGCCGCATTG
Source organism: Pirellulales bacterium (assembly GCA_019694435.1). Classification (NCBI taxonomy): domain Bacteria; kingdom Pseudomonadati; phylum Planctomycetota; class Planctomycetia; order Pirellulales; species Pirellulales bacterium. Next base: position 11,432 of record JAIBBZ010000042.1, on the reverse strand, counting down.
GCGGTCTCGGTGCCGCTGTGCCTGTGGTGGGTGCCGCAGTGGCATTTGCAGGGCGCCGCCTGGGCGACGATGGTCGGCGGCATCGTCAGCGCGTTGGTCGTGGGCCTGACGAGCCAATGGGACGGACTACGCATGGACACCGCCACCTGGCTCGTGATGGCGCTGCCGCTGGCGCTCCTCGCGCCGTTGCCGGTGATGTTTGGCGTTTGCGGCATCGTCGTCATCGCCTGCATCTATTCAGATCGTCTGATCGACCGCGCAGAAAAGGCCTGGGTCCTCGACGCCATGGGCCGACTGATCACGGGGCTGCGCCGCCGGCTGGGTGACGCAGGCTCGCTCTGAATCGCCGGTTTCGGCGTCCGGTGCGTCTTGCGTCGTTGACGGCACCGCTGAACAATAGGCCCGCCGCCGGCAGATGCTGCGCGGATGACTCGTGGGGCCCTCGTCATGCTTGCCAAGCTGCACACCTTTGCACTCGTCGGGATCGATGCGGTGCCCGTCGAGGTGGAGGTCGACATCTCGGCCGCGGCCCTGCCGAAAGTCGTTCTCGTGGGCCTGCCCGAGGCGGCTGTCAAAGAGAGCACGCATCGCGTCGAGCGGGCGCTGGTGAACTCCGGTTTTCAGCGGCCCCAGGACCGCGTGGTGATCAACCTGGCGCCGGCCGATCTGCCCAAGCAGGCCGCCAGCTTCGATTTGCCGATTGCGCTCGGCGTGATCTTGGCGAGCGGCCAGGTCACCTCGGATCGGCTGCGCGAATTCGGCGTCGTCGGCGAATTGGCGCTCGATGGCGGCACACGGCCGATCCGCGGCGCGCTGTCGATGGCCTTGGCGGCCCGGCAGGCTGGGCTGCGCGGCTTGCTCGTACCGCGCGCCAACGCCTTCGAGGCGGCCGTCGTCGAGGAGGTCGAGGTCATTCCGATCGACAGCCTCACCCAGGCCGTGGCCTTCCTGACCCGGGCGATCGAGATAGACCCTCAGCACGCGCCCCTCGGCGCGTGGTTCAGCAGCCTGGCGCGATACGAGGTCGATTTTGAGGATGTCCGCGGGCAGGAAACGGCCAAGCGGGCGCTGACCGTGGCCGCGGCTGGCGCACACAACCTGCTCATGCTCGGGCCTCCCGGCTCGGGCAAGACGATGCTGGCCAAGCGTACGCCGACGATTCTGCCGGAGCTTTCGGCAGACGAGTCGCTGGAGACGACGCGGATTTACAGCGCCATGGGACTGCTCCGCGAGGGGCAGCCGCTGTTGGCGGTGCGACCGTTTCGCGCGCCGCACCACACGATCAGCGATGCCGGCATGGCCGGTGGCGGATCGACGCCTTCGCCCGGCGAAATCAGTCTGGCTCACAACGGCGTGTTGTTCCTAGACGAGCTGCCCGAGTTTCATCGAGGCACCCTCGAAGTGCTGCGTCAACCACTCGAAGACGGCCACGTGACGATCAGCCGCGCGCTGTCGACGACGACTTTTCCGGCTCGGTTCATGCTGATCGCGGCACTGAATCCGTGTCCGTGCGGCTATCGCAACGATCCGCGGCGCGAATGTCACTGCACTGTCCCGCAAATCGAACGCTACATGGCCAAGATCAGCGGCCCGCTGCTGGATCGGATCGACCTGCACATCGAGGTGCCGGCCGTGCCCTACGGTGAATTGGCGAGCAAACAATCGGGCACGTCGAGTGCCCAGATGCGCGAAGGGGTGACCGCCGCGCGGCATCTCCAGCAGCAGCGCTTCAAGCACTCGGGCACTCGCCACAACGCCCAGATGTCGACTCGCCAGATCAGGCAGCATTGTGCGCTGGACGCGGCCGGGCAGGAATTGCTCAAGGCCGCGATGCACGAGTTGGGCCTATCGGCCCGCGCGCACGACAAGGTGCTGCGCGTGGCGCGGACCATTGCCGATCTGGATGGCTGCGAACGCATCAACTCGGCGCACCTGGCCGAGGCGATCAACTACCGGATGCTCGACCGGAATCTGTGGACGTAGTCGGTTTTGACTCGTCGGCCGGTGCAAGCAGCACGACCCAATCGTGGCCGTGCGTCGGTGGCTCGAGCCGCACGGTCCCGGCGCGGTCGGCCGTCACGTCCGCCCCCGGTGACTCTGCGGTGGTTTCTGGATCAAAGTGCTGCACCCGGTACGTTCGCTGCGGTTCGAGCTGCCGCAGATACACGGCCTTGTTATGTAACAGGTAGACGACTCGCGGGCCCTTGGTCAGTCCGAAGGCGCCCGGCGGCACGTCGTCGGCGGCCGGCTCGACCCAGGCCGCCCAGGTGGCATGGGGAGCGAAGGTGTGCCAGGGCAACAGTTCCAGCCAGCGCTTGCCCGCGGCGATTTGCCGGCCGCCGGGCAGTTGCATGGCCTCGTCCCAGGCGATTGTGCCATAACCGTTGGGGCTGCTCCCTGCGGTCGGCGACGGACCGTGCGGCTGGCCACGGCGGTTCACCTGCCAGATGCCATTGGCGCCGTAGGTGTGGCCTGCTGCGCCGCCGGTCATGCACAGCCAGAACATGGCTCGGGTCTTGGCGGCCGGAATCCGATCGAGCAGCATCTCGTAGCTGGCCTCACCGTTGACGACCGGCATCCGCGGCTCGGCGGCGCGGCTTTGCAGCACCGTGCGCGCGGCCGCTGCCTCGGCGGTCGTGCCGGGTCCGTCGTGCGGCGTCTGCAAGAAGTCGAAATCGAGCAGCGCCTCGTCGTCGACCACGTGCCGGGCCGAGTAGGAGTTGATGGCGGTCGGATGAATCGTGAGCGGCCGCCGCCACGGATCGACAGCGCGAATCGATTTCAAAATCGTGCACCAGCGCCGCGCGGTGGCCTGATCGTCATAGGGAAACCCCTCGGCGCGATACCACGGCAGATTGGCCTCGCCGGCCGCGCACCAGACGACCGGCCAGGCGCCGTAGCGCGCGATGAGATAGCGCCAATGCGCCTGCAGCCTGGTCTCGCCCATCCACGGCAGAAAATAGCCCCAGGCCCCGACGATGCACGGGGTGATGCCCTGGTCGATCAGGTGACGAAGCCGCTGATCGGCCGCGTCGAAATACTCGGGCCGGATCCGCACGTAGTCTTGTTCCCAGGGGAACCCGGACTCGTTCGCCCCGCGTTCGTCGAACGGATACATGTCGGGATAGAGCCCGGCGACCAACTGCACGACAGTGAAGCCCTGTTGCCGGCGGTGTGCGGCGAGTTGCTGAAACTCATCGGGCCAGTGCAGCCGATGGCACAAGCCCATCCACCACGTGTCGCCGAGCCAGAAGAAGGGCGTGCCATCGGCGTGTTCGAAATGTCGCCCATCGGCGGCCACGCGCACCGGGCCGTGCAGGAACAACGGGTTCGCACCGTCGTAGCGAGTGACTTCCAGGGTACCCTCTTGACCGTGCAGCCCGGTGTCTTGGTCGGTGCTGCACACGCTTTTCCAGCGGTGCGTGCCCGTCAGGCTCGACGTATAGCGCACCTTCCACAAGTGGCCACCGGCCCAGAACGCAGGGACCGTGCGTTGTACGCCGTCGGGCGCGGTGAAAACGACGTCGAGCGTGATTTCGTGGGCCGCATCGCCGGCACGGTCTTGCGCCGTAAACAAGAGCTCAACCGGCACGTTGGCCTGTGTCGTCGCGCCCCAGGCCGAATGATGTGTCCAGGCCACCAGCAGCACGGCAATCGCGACGCGGAAGTGTGGTTTGGTCATCGGGCGATCCGGCCGTGTGGGATACAACGCTCGGGAAAACCGGCAATGTAGTCGCGATGCACGGCCTCAGCCAGCAAACCACATGGCAGCCGCGTTCGGCCGGGCGCCCGCTTGTCTCGCCACGGCGAGTTGGTAGGCTGCCGCCTGTTTTCCGGCGAGGTCGATCTGCAGCCCAGGAGCTACCAGGCAATGGAGATTCAAGGCAAAGCGGCGATTGTCACAGGCGGCGGTACCGGCGTCGGGCGCGCGGTGAGCCTGATGTTGGCCGAACGCGGCTGCTCGGTGGTGATCAACTACAGCAAGTCGCGCGACGAGGCCGAGGCCACGGCGGCAGAAGTCGAGAAGCTGGGCGTTCGCGGCATCGCCGTGCAGGCCGACGTCGCTGGCGACGAGGCCTGCCGCAAGCTGGTGCAAACGGCGGTCGATGCCTGCGGCGGGCTGCACGTGCTGGTGAACAATGCCGGGACCACCGAATTCTTGCCCCACAACATGCTCGACGAGATCACCGACCCGATGTGGGAACGGATTCTCGCCGTGAATCTCAAGGGGCCCTTCCAGTGCACCCGCGCCGCGCGCGAACCGATGCTGGCCGCGGGAGGCGGCGCGGTGGTCAACGTTTCGAGCGTCGCCGGCATCATCGGCGTCGGCAGCTCGATCCCCTACGCCTGCTCGAAGGCGGCGCTCAATAACCTGACCATCATGCTGGCCAGAGTGCTCGCGCCGCAAATCCGTGTCAACGGCGTGGCGCCGGGCTTCATCGCCGGACGGTGGCTCGAACAGGGCCTCGGGCCCATGTACGAGCCCATGAAGAAGCACTACGAAAAGCGGCTGCCGCTCGGACGCGTCTGCGAGCCCGAGGACGTCGCCGCGGCCGTGATGAGCCTGATCGTCGGCAGCGACATGATCACCGGCCAGACGATCGTCGTCGACAGCGGGATGACGATCCTCGCCCCGTAGCGCGCCTGCGCTCGGCCCCGGCAGGACCGTGCCGGGGCTAGTACTGCGAGCTGGCCTCGGCCGGTGCCTCGCCGCGGCCCAGCAGCCGCTTCACCGACCGGCCCGCGCGGATGACGTTGTATTTGCAGCGATCGACCGCCGGCGACATCCCCACGCGCGTCGGCCGCAGGCCAATGCGGCGCAGGTTCTTGTTGAACCGGTACAGCGCGTGCCGGACGACCGAATTGTCGGTCCGGAACGTGATGCTGAACGAGATCGAAAACTCGGGCCCCACCTTGACGTAGTGCGGCGCCGCGACGGGGAAGTGGAGCCCCTCGCCCGGCACGAGATCGAACAGCTCGCCGCGCACGCGATACTCTTCCTTGAACGGCAGGTTGCGGTGGCCGCCGGTCAGCACGTTCTCGATCTCGGCGTCGCTGACCACCACCTGGTCGTGCGCGTCGAACATGTGCACCTGTTTCGTCCCGCGCACTTGCAGCAGAAAATTGTTCTCGGGATCGAGGTGGTACGGGGTCACCGAGCCCGGCGACGACACGAAGATGAACCCCTCGCGCTGGTTCATCCCCGGTTCGACCTGTTCGCTCAAGGGGCGCACCTGTTCCAGGCACTCGTCGAGCAGAGCCTTGTACTCCGGGTGCTGCTCGACGTTCTTCAGCACCATCCACGACCGGCATTCCTCGATGCGGCGGATGGTCTCGTCGATGTTCAGCCCGTTGCGCGGCGTGAGCTTGGGGTCCTGGTTGATCGACAGATCACCGGCGTTGTACTCGACCCGCGATTCGGGCAGCCAACTCGCCAGTTCGATCAACCGCGGCAGTTGCAGCAGGGGATGATCGACCAGCCGGTGCCCAATCTTGTACGGCGCCCGGGCGAACTTCTCGGCAAAGGCTGCCGGGTCGAGCACGAGGTGGGCCGGCGTCGCGGCCACGGCAAAGGCGGTACTCATGATTCATGCTCCTGTGCGTGTGCAGGCAAGGCGCGCGGACGACGCCCGCGCACGAGGTCTCGAGCCCATTTGGCCAGCGGTCCCAGGGCCAGTAGCAGATCGCCCGGGCGGCGTCCCGTAGCGACCCAAAGGTTTTCGATGGTCCGGCGGTCGCCCCAGAGGCGGTCGATCATCGGGTGCCCCGGATCGGCACACGAATCGAGCCAGCGGAGGCCGGGCCGCGCTTGGAACCGCGCGATTTTGTCGAATTCGAGCTGCACGCCCGGCGAGAACCGGTGCAGTTGTTCGTCGTAGGCGATCTTGAAGGCGAATCCGCCGTCGCCGGTGACCAGGTTGATGGCCATCGCGATGTGGCGATCGTCGAACTTCATGCCCTGCAGCAGTAGCTTGCCGCGGCGTGCTGCACCGTGCATCATCCGGCGGAGGAACCATTGGTCGGCGTTGCTGCAGGCAAAGGCGGTGCCTTCGCGTCCCTTCCAGCCCAGCGCTTCGAGCCGCAGAAACTCGTCGATCCAGGCGTCGAGCTGTTCGGGCACGGGGTTTTCAGTGATTTCGAGTTTGCCGCTCTCGGCCAGGCGGCGCCGCAGCCGCTTCAACTCGTGGCGCTGCTTTCGCGAAACGCAGCGCTGCAAGTAGGCTTCGGTGTCGGCCGCCGGGACGAACATCGCCCGAATCCAGCGCTCGGTCAGCCAGAACCGCTGTTCGCGTTCGAACAGCGTGTTGAGCATCAGCTCGTGGAACGGGCCCGATCCTGGAATCGCGTTGAATTGAAACAGCGGTACCCGCGCCTCGGGCCCGGCGAGCCAATCGAAGAATGCTCCGAGCGTGTCGGCGGCCACGTCGCGGCGCACCAAGGGCAGGTTCAAGAAGCAATAGCGATGGCGCCAAAAGCGCAAGTGCGTGGCCGGCGGTCCCCAGGAGCCTTTGCGCTCCAGGGGAAACAGCCCGCACAACACCGGTGGGTTGGCCGGGTTCTTGCGGTGCGCGCCATAGATCAGCACGACCTCGAGCGCGGCGCCGTCGACCAGCAGATCCATCGCCGGCAGCAGCACGAAGGGTTCGTAGAACGCGTTGGGCTCGAGCGCCGTGTCGATCAATCGTTCCCAGGCCGCCTTGTGGCCGCGCAGCGTGGCCGCATCACGCACGACGACCGCGCGGTATGGCGGTCCCGGCAGATCGTCGCCGCCCAAGATGGCCGGCGGGGCAAGGCTCGGAGCGATGTGGTCGGTCACCAGCGAGGTCTGCACGATCGGGCCCAAATCCTGTCGCAAGAGGCACACGCGCGCCCCACGGCGGACCGTGGGATACCGCAAGATTAGGCCATGCCTCGAGCCGGCGGTAGCAATTTGCACGCTGGGACGACCAGTTCGGGCTTAGTCGATACAACCCGAATGATCTGACCGCCGCCGTCGGCGAATAGCGCAGCGGCAGGCAAAAAACCAAGACGGCGCTGGGGCATTGGAGGAGAGACTCGGCGTTGCCCCCGCACTCGCGCTAGCCGCCCGCGGCGGTTCGTCGCGGGCGCAGGACTTCTTTGCCGACGTAGGGCTGCAAAGCGGTCGGCACGCGGATCGTGCCATCGACCTGCTGGTAGTTTTCCAGAATGGCGATCAGCGTGCGGCTGATGGCGATGGCCGTGCCGTTGAGCGTGTGGACCAGGTGGGTGCCTTTTTCACCTTTGCGGCGAAAGCGAATCTCCAACCGCCGGGCCTGATAGTCGGTGCAGTTCGAGGTGCTGGTCACCTCGCCGAACTCGCCGCCGGTGCCGCGGCCGGGCATCCAGGCCTCGAGATCGAACTTGCGATAGGCCGGTCCGCCGAGGTCGCCGGTGGCCGTGTCCACCACGCGGTAAGGGATTTCCAGCGCGTCGAACAACGCACACTCCAGCGCGCACAACTCGTCGTGCATCGCGTCGCTTTGCTCGGGCGTCGTGAAGGCGAACATTTCGACCTTCGTAAACTGGTGCACGCGATACAGGCCGCGCGTGGCGCGTCCGTGAGCGCCTGCCTCGGTGCGGTAGCAATGGCTGATGCCGCACAAGCGAATGGGCAGTTGCTCCTCTTCGAGCGTCTGGCCGGCGTAAATCCCGCCGAGCGTGATCTCTGCGGTGGCGATCAGGCTCAGGTCGCTGTCGGCGATGCTGTAGATCTGCGTCTCGGGGCCGCGGGGAATGTAGCCCGTGCCGCTGAGCACCTCGTTGCGGGCCAAATCGGGCGTGACCATCGGCGTGAAGCCGGCCGCCATCAGCCGATCGACGGCGAATCGCTGCAACGCCAGGTCGAGCAGCACGCCGTCGTTCTTGAGGAAGTAGAAGCCGTGCCCCGCCACGCGCCCGCCTGACTCGAAGTCGACCAGATCGTGCAGTTCGCCGAGCGCGACGTGATCGAGCGGCTGGAAATCGAAGTTCGGCCGCGGCGCACGGCCGCGGCGCACCTCGAGATTCGACTGGTCATCGGCGCCTAGCGGGGCGTCGGGGTGCGAGAGGTTGGGAATCGAGCGGAGCAGCGCGTCGACCTCGGCTTCGAGCGCGTCGATCGTCGCCTGGGTCGCCGTGGCTTGCTCGCGGATGCGCCGGCCTTCTTCCTTGCGGGCCTCGCGCTCGGCGGCGTCTTTCGATTTGCCGATCGAGCGCGAGACTTCGTTCGCCTGGCGATTGAAGTCTTCCAACTGGGCCTGCTGCTGGCGGCGTTGCGTCTCGAGCTCGACGAAGCGGGCGACGTCGACCTGGACGTGGCGACGCTCGCAGTTTTCCTGCACCCGGGCGGCATTTTCCAGCACGTATTTGCGGTCGAGCATCGGCGCGCGTATTTCCTAAGCGGGACTAGCGCAGCGAGGGCAGGGCGGCCAGCTCGTGCCACAAACAAGCGCTGGCCTTGATGCCTCGATGGAAGTCGGCGAGACAGAATTTTTCGTTGGGACTGTGCGTGTTGTCGTCGTTCAGTCCCCAACCCAAAAGCAACGTATCGACTCCCAGCCGTTGGCGAAAGGTCGAGATGACCGGGATCGAGCCGCCTTCGCGAATCGCGAAGGGCCGGCTGCCGAAACCGCGCTCGATGGCCCGCGACGCGGCCGCCATGGCCGGACTGTCGAGCGGCACGACCACGGCCTTGGCACCATGGGCATCGATCAGCTCATAATCGATCCCCGGCGGACAACGCTGCTCGATCCAGCTGCGCAAGGCGGCCGAGATCTTCACAGGGTCCTGGTCGGGCACCAGGCGGAAGCTGAACTTGGCACCGGCCACTGCCGGCAGCACGGTCTTGAAGCCTTCGCCCTGGTAACCGCCCCAGATGCCGTTCACGTCGAACGTCGGCCTGGCGGTCCGACGCTCGAGAGCCGAGAAGCCCGCCTCGCCCCAGCCCGCGCCGACGCCGACCGACGCGTAAAATGCCGCCTCGCTCAACGGCAGGGCAGCCATCTGCTGCCGCTCGGCGTCGCTCAAGGGCACGACTTCGTCGTAAAAGCCCGGCAGCGTGACCCGGCCTTGGTCGTCGACCAGCGACGCCAGCAGGATCGCCAAGGCCCGGGCCGGGTTGGTGATCGCCCCGCCGAACGTGCCGGAATGCAGGTCTTGACGCGGTCCGCGCAGCCGCAGCTCATAACAAGCGATGCCGCGCAGCCCGTAGGTGATTGCCGGTTGGCCCGGGCCGAGCTGCGAGGTGTCGCTGATCACGATCAAGTCGCAAGCCAGTCGATCACTATGTTCGGCCACGAATTTTTCCAGGTTCAGGCTGCCGACTTCCTCTTCGCCCTCGATCAGAAATTTCAGGTTGAGTGGCAATTGGCCGTCACAAGCCAGCACGGCTTCGGCGCTCTTGATATGGGTAAACATCTGCCCCTTGTCGTCAGTCGCGCCGCGGGCGTACAGGTTGCCGTTGCGTCGCGTTGGTTCGAAGGGGGGCGAGATCCACTGGTCGAGCGGATCGACCGGTTGCACGTCGTAATGGCCGTAGACCATCACCGTCGGCTTGCCGGGCTGGGGCGGCGAACTGGCCACGACGATCGGATGACCGGCGGTCGGAACGACGTCGGTCGCGAAGCCGAGCCGGCGAAACTGTCCGGCGACCCAATCGGCCGCCGCGACGACGTCCGGGCGATGCCGGCTGTCGGCACTGATGCTGGCGATGCGCAGCAACTCGCAGAGCTCTTCTTCGAACCGGTCGGCATGCTGCGTGAGGTATGCGTCTAACTTCGCCATCGAATCGCGCTCGGCGGCCTGACTTGGTTGCTCGGGGCGGTACAATATACTGGTCGCATCCGAGCCGACCAAGTTCGCGCGTCCGCCCGAGGAACGCTTTCGCCGAGAGCGCAGATGAACGAGGAATTCGCGACCGATCCCGACGTCCCGGGCGACTCGGCCGACGCTGCGGGCGTCGCCCTCGAAGAAGATCCCCAGGCGACGACCAAGCAAATTGAGCCTGCCAAGCCGCGCGAGAAGTCCAAGCAAGACCGCCGCCCCAAGCGGCAGCCGCCCTACCACGTCATTCTCTGGAACGACGACGATCACACCTATGCCTACGTGATCGCCATGCTGCAAAAGCTGTTCGGCTATCCCGTCGAACGGGGCTACCAACTTGCCAAGGAAGTCGACAGCCAGGGACGCGCCGTCGTGCTGACGACCACGCGCGAGCACGCCGAATTGAAACGCGATCAAATTCACGCCTTTGGCAAGGACGACCTGATCGCCGCTTGTGCCGGATCGATGAAGGCCTCGATCGAGCCGGCACCGGGCAACTGACGGGACGGCGGCGATGGAAACTCAACCCCCCGGTCCTTTGCTGCGCACGCTCACGCTGGGCTGTCGGGTCAATCAGTACGAAACTGAATTCGTGCGCCAAGGACTCGCGCGGGCCGGCTATCGCGACGCGCCCGAAGGCGAGCCGGCCGACTTGTGCATCGTCAATACCTGCACGGTGACTTCGCAGGGCGACTCGAAAAGCCGCCATGTGATCCGCCTTCTGGCCCAGCGCAATCCGGGTGCGAAGATCGTCGTCATGGGGTGCTATGCGACCCGCGCGCCCGACGAGCTGGCCCGGCTGCCAGGCGTCAGCGAAGTCGTGACCGACAAGCGCGAGCTGCCCGACCTGCTGGCGCGTTTCGGCGTGCGCGATGTACCCACCGGCATCGAGACCTTCGACGGGCGGAAGCGCGCCTATGTGAAGGTCCAAGACGGCTGCCTGTTGCGCTGCACGTTTTGCATTATTCCCCATGTGCGTCCGCCGCTGACAAGTCGGCGACCGCAAGACGTGCTCGACGAAATCCGCCGCCTGGTCGACCACGGTCACCGTGAAGTCGTGCTGACGGGCATTCATTTGGGCCATTACGGCGTCGACCTCAACCGTGGCCGGCCGCGCGAACAATGGATGCGCCTGGCGCGCCTACTGGCCGAGATCGTGCGGTTGCCGGGCGATTTTCGCGTCCGGCTCTCGAGCATCGAAGCGACCGAGGTCACGCGCGAGCTGCTCGCCGTGATGGCCGAACACGCTGATCGCGTGTGTCTGCATCTGCACGTCGCCTTGCAGAGCGGTTCGGACGCCGTGCTGCGCCGGATGCGGCGCCGCTGGGGGCGCCGACGGATCATCGACCGCTGTCAGCTCGCCCAACGCCTGCTCGACCAGCCGGCCTTGACGACCGACGTGATCGTGGGCTTCCCCGGCGAGAGCGAGGCGGATTTTCAAGCCACTTGCACGGCCCTCGAGGCGATCGGCTGTTCACGCACTCACATCTTTCCTTACAGCCGGCGCCGCGGCACGCCCGCGGCCGAGTTTGTCGACCAGGTGCCGGCCGAAGTGAAGGCCGAACGCGTCGAACGGCTGCAACAGCTCGACGAGCGCTTGCGCCAGCGAT
>JAIBBZ010000041.1 GCA_019694435.1 Pirellulales bacterium | reverse complement strand
CAAGGAAGTGGCCTGCGCCATCCAGAACATCGCCCAGGTGACGGAGCAATCCGCCGCCGGCAGCGAGGAGATGGCGTCCAGCAGCGAAGAGCTCGGGGCTCAGTCCGCCGGCCTTCGCGACATGGTCAGCCGCTTCAAGACCGAGTAGACCCACGCCCGCGGCCAACCCTGGCCCGGCGAACCGCGCTCGTGCGGTTCGCCGGGCCGCCGGGGTTTTGGCCCCTCTCCACCGACTCGCTGTTCGAACTCAGTGGGCATAACCCCCCCTCGGAATATGCCGATGCTTACGCCGACCAACCCCTTATCCGCAGCTGCCGCAGTTCCGACCGCGGTCGGCACCGGCCAGCATGAACTCGTCGCCGACGAGTTGATGGCGAAGTATGCCGAGTTGATCTACAAGCAGACCGGCATCCGCATCTCGCCGCAGAAAAAGATCCTGCTGTCTAACCGCGTGCGCCGGCGGCTGCGGGCCACCGGCGTGCCTGATTTTGGCGCCTACTTCCTGCACTTGCAGCGGCTTAACCCGCTCGATCCGGAATGGGACGCGTTCCTGCAGGAAATCACCACCCACGAGACCTATCTGTTCCGCGACGAGGTCCATTGGGGCTGGTTCCGCAACACGTTTCTGCCTGAGCACCATCGCACGCAGGGGGCCACCAAGCGCCGGCTCCGCGTCTGGTCGGCCGCCGCCAGCACGGGCGACGAAGCCGCGACGATTGCCTGCTGCATTGCCGACTGCCTGCCCAACTGGTCGCAGCAATCTCAGGTGCAGATCGTGGCGACCGACATCGGCGTCGGGGCGCTCGAGCAAGCTAAAGCCGGCACGTTCAACGAGCGCGCCATGCGGCTGGTTCCCGACGACTACAAGCAAAAATTCTTCACCAAGGCCATCGGCGCCAACATCTGGCAGCTCAAACCGGCGCTGCTCAGCAAGATCCAGTTCAAGCAGCACAACCTGATGGACCCGCTGCGCGTCGAACCCTTCGACGTGGTGTTCGTCAAGAACGTCTTGATCTACTTCGACACCGAATCCAAGAAAAAGGTGCTGGGGCATATCAAGCAGATCATGCAGCCGCAGGGCTACCTCGTGGCCGGCGCAGCCGAGGGCATCTCCGATCTCGTTCGCGACTTGCGCCGCGTCCAGCCGTGGCTCTTTCAACGGCCCGATCGTGACACGAGGTCCGCATGAGCGCCAATCTGCCCGCCGACGAAATGTTTGAGGCGCTGTTGGGTGACTTTCTCGACGAGTCGTCGCAATTGCTCGACCGTTTGAACGAGAACCTGCTGCAGCTCGACGCGTGGGCCCGGCAATTGGACGAGGGCCAACGGGCCATCTGCGACGCCGAATTACTCAACGAAATGTTTCGCGCGGCCCACAGCTTCAAAGGGCTGTCGGCGATGCTCGGTCTGAGCGAGATCAACGAGCTGACCCACCGCGTCGAGAATGTCTTCGACGCCGCTCGCAGGGCCGAACTCTACCTGACGAGCGATTCGGTCGAACTGCTGTTCCAGGCGGTCGACTGCCTCGTCGGGCTGGTCGCCTGCCTGAAAGAAACGGATCGTCCCGCGGTCGACACGGCGCCCGTCGTCGGCCAGATTCAGCAACTGCTGCAGCAGGCGGGCGCGGAGCGTCAGCCGACAAACCAAGCCGATGCCGAGCGCGCCCTGACAGCCGACTTGCCGCCTGTCGCAGCCGAAACGGCCGTCCCGCGAGTGTCCTCGACGCCTGCCGCGCCGCTCGTCGATTACTTCGTCGACATCTCCGACGAACGAGATGTGCCGGCCAAGTATCTGTCGATCTTCATCGACGAGACCGACCTGGCGCTCGACAGCCTCACGGAGACCTTGCTGGACATCGAAGGCGCCGAGGGCCAGGCAGCCCGCGAAACCCTGCTCGTGGTTTCGCACCGCATCAAAGGTTCGGCGGCCGCCGTCGGGCTGAATCGTCCGGCCAAGCTCGCGCACTTCATGGAAGACGTGTTGCAACAATTGCGAGAGCAGAAAGGCACCTTGTCTCCCGAGCTGGCCGACGCGCTGCTGCGCTGTACCGATGGCCTGCGCGTCTACGTACAAGGCCTGAGGCAGGGCCAACCGGAATCGAATTCGTTCAACCAACTTGCACACGAGCTGTGCGCAGCACAGTCGAGCAAGCCGGCTGCGCCTGCGCGCGTCGCGTCAACCCAAGTTGCCCGCGGCGACGACGCCGCGGCGGCAGTCGAGCTGTCCAACGTGCAAGAACGGCTCGCCGACATCGCGGCCATGGCCCCGCCGCACTCGCCAACGGCGGTGGGCTGCGTGACCTTTGCCTCGGATTTCAATCTCTCTGCGCTGAAGGCACAGCTGCTGCTGCAAAAGCTCTTGCAGTTTGGCACGCTGTACTACTGCGAACCGTCGGCCGATGCCTTGGACGCGCTCGATAGCGTTCATCATTTGTTCTTCGGCCTGCAGACGAACGACTCCCGGGAGACGATTGCAGCCCGGCTCCGCATCGGCGGCGTCCAGGATGTCGTCATCGAATCGTCACGGCCGGAGCCAGCGGCCGAGCCGGTAGCGCCCAGCCCCGCACCGCCCAGCACCGGCGCGAGAATCGAAGTGCCAGCTGCGACCGCCTCCACGGCCACTGCCCCCGCCGAGACGGCTCCGGCTCCGGCCTCGTTGCGGCCTGCGGCGCCGGCAACCCCGAAGTCCAAGCCGGATACCGCCGAAAACCGGCCCACCGAAACGCTGCGCGTCGATATTGAGCGGCTCGACCAGTTGATGAACCTCGCGGGACAGTTGGTCATCAACAAGGCGCGCTTCACCCAGATCGGCGAGGGACTGCGGGGCGTCAGTTCCGGCAAGCAGGCCCAGCAATTGTTCGGCAACCTCGGCCTGCTGCTCGATCGCCTGGTCGAATTGCAGCCCGGCAGCGACCCCCGCGAAGCGCAGCGCGAGTTGGAATCGCTGACTACCTTGGCTCGCCGGATGCAGGCCGATCTCGGCACGGCCCGCGACGAGCTCGATCGCTTCAGCGGGGTGCGTGCTTCGATCAACGAGTTATTCGAGTCGGTGCACCAGCTCGACCGGATTTCCGACGGGATTCAGAAGACCGTAATGGACACGCGGATGGTGCCGATCGGCCCGTTGTTCGGGCGGTTTCGCCGCGTGATCCGCGATCTGACGCGCACCAATGGCAAGCAGATCGAACTCGACATTCGCGGCGAGAAGACCGAGCTCGACAAGCGGATGATCGACGAGCTGGGCGATCCGTTGATCCACATGGTACGCAATTCGGCGGATCATGGCATCGAATCGCCCGAAGACCGGCGGGCAGCCGGCAAGCCGGCCCAGGGCACGATCGTGCTCGACGCCTTCCACCGCGGCAACAGCATCATCATTCAGGTCGTCGACGACGGCCGCGGGCTGAACACCGAGCGGATCCGTCAAAAGGCCATCGAGAAAAACCTGGTCGCTGCCGCCGACGCCGAGCGCCTCACGCCGCACCAGGTCCACCAGTTGATCTGGGAGCCCGGGTTCAGCACGGCCGACAAGGTGACCGAAGTCTCCGGCCGCGGCATGGGCATGGACATCGTCAAGAGCAAGATCGAGGACCTCAACGGAACGGTCGATTTGGAGAGCGTGCCCGGTCAGGGAACGACGTTCACGATCAAGCTGCCGCTGACCTTGGCCATCCTGCCCAGCTTGATGTCCGAGATCGACGGCGACGTGTTCGCACTGCCGATGGAATCGGTCGTGGAGATCGTACGGGTAAAACCGGCCGAGCAATGGACCGTGCATGGTCAACAGACGGCCAATGTCCGGGGTCGCGTGATTTCGGTGGTCCGATTGTCCGACGTGTTCACGTGGAATGATCCGGCTGCCGTCAAGGCGGCGTCGGATGACCTAACCTTGGTCATCCTCGGCCTCGACGGACGCGAGTTGGGCCTGGTCGTCGATCGCGTGCTCGGCGAAGAGGACATCGTGATTAAGTCGTTGGCGGAAAACTACGAAAACGTGATCGGCATCGCCGGCGCGAGCATTCTGGGTAACGGCCGAGTGTCGTTGATCCTGGATATCGGCGCGGTGATCACCATGGCCTCGCGGCGCGTCGCCGCGAACTGAACGAAAGAACTTGTTGCGATGAACGACGTTCGCCGTCTCGAGAACTGCCATCTGGAGCTGCTGCAGCAGTTGCTGGTGGCCGCCACACACGAGGCATCGGCCGCGATGTGCCGGTGGACCAACGGCCTGATCACGCTGTCGCTCGACGAGGTGCGCGAACTGCCGCTCGAGAGCGTCTGCACCGAATTGAACCTGGGCGACGAGTTTCTCACGATGGTCGTGCTCAGCCTGCCCGGCGAAATCGGCGGCGAGCTGATCCTGACCTTCGACGAACACAATGGCCGCCAACTGGCGGCGACGCTGCTCAACCGCCCGGCGCAATCCGACGGACCTTGGTCGCCCATCGAACAATCGGCCCTCTGCGAGACGGGCAACATTCTGGGCTGCGCCTATCTGAATGCACTCCAGCGGCTGATTACTTCGGAACTGGTGCCTTCGCCGCCCTATTTCATCCAGGACTACGGCGCCAGCGTGCTCGAGCAAGCGCTGATGATGCAGGCCGTCGGCACGGACAAGGCGCTGATCTGCCGGACGATTTTCCGCCGCGATGGCGCCGAGTTGAACTGGAACGTGTTTTTCATTCCCACGCACGCGCTGCGCAAGCAATTGGAAGACGCGTTGCACGCCGTCAGTTGAACCACACCTTACGCCCAGCTTCTGGACACCACGCGCCGTTTCACGCGTCGATCATGTTGAGCACCGCCACTCCCACATCCTTCGTCCCGCAGTTGAACCAACTGGTCGGTCTCGGCCAACTGGTGCTGGCCGATGCGCCACATCGGCTTTGGGCCATTCTCGGCTCGTGCGTCGGCGTGGCGATCTACCATCCGCGCAAGCGGGTCGGTGTGCTGGCACACATCGTGCTGCCCAACTCGGGAGAACAAGCGGGCCTCCCGGGGCGCTACGCCGATTCCGCCATCCCGGCGGCCCTCCGCCTGCTCGAAGCTTCTGGCGCGAACGCCGGCGGCCTCGTGGCCAAGATCGCCGGCGGCGCGGCCATGTTTGAAACTCGTGGACCGCTACAGGCAGGCCAGGCCAACATCGCCGCCGTCCGCGCGGCCCTGGAAACTGCCCACATCAAGCTCCTTGCCGAACACGTGGGCGAGACCAGAGGCCGTAAGGTGATCTTTGATCTCGCCACCGGCATTCTCCGGGTGGAGATTGTCGGTCAACCAATCCTTGAACTCTGACCCGCGCGAGCCGACCGGCTCGACCCACGGCGCCCCAGCCCGGAATTAACGACGATGACCAGGAAATTGCTCGTTACTGATGACGCGATGATCATCCGCGAGATGGTCAAGGAAACGGCGCTGGCCGCCGGCTGGGAGATCGCAGGCGAAGCGGTCAACGGCCAAGAGGCGATCGACCTTTACCGCGAGCTGCGGCCCGACGCCGTGACGCTCGACATGGTCATGCCCAAGTACGATGGGCTGCATGCCTTGCGCGGCATTCTCGAGTTCGATCCCGAGGCCAAGATCGTCGTCGTGAGCGCCTTGGAACAAACGGCCGTGTTGAAAGAGGCGTTCCAAATCGGTGCGGCCGACTTCATCGTCAAACCGTTCGACAAGGCCCTGCTGGCCGAGACCCTGGACAGAATCGTGCCCGCCACGGTGGACGCGAACTGAGCCCGCTACAGATTGAGGCCGCTGCGAATCGAGCCATCGCGCCCGCGGCTACGCCAGGAAACGCGAGAGCTGTTCGCGGATCGTCGATTCGATCCGGCCGCGGAACAACAGCAGCGACAGCGGCAGATCGCCACGCAGCGAGACCTGGTTGGGCTCGACAGTCACCCGGCCGCGGCTGGAAAAGCCCATGGCCGTGATCGAGTAGCTCCAGGTGTGGCCGTCCCAGCTTTCTTCCCAGTGGGCGATCTTCGAGCCATACGCATCGCGGGCAAACTCGACGATCCGCTGCAGCCGCTCGACCGCCTCGTCGGGCGTCAGCTCGTGAGCGTGCTGAATGTTGATCTGCGGCATCCGCGCGTTCCTGGTCTGGATGATGCGACTTGGGTCACCCCAGCTTGGCCTTGAGCGCCGCGAGCAGGCGGACTGCGGCGCCGATCTCCTGCTTTTGCCGTTCGGGCTCCTGCGGGATTTCCCGTTCAATCGTCAGCGGCCCGCGATAGCCGATCTCGTCGAGCGTCCGCAGGTAAGTCTCCATGCCGACTTGCCCTTCGCCGAGCGGTACCTCACGACCCCATTCCTCGCCGGGCCGCAGCGCCCAAAGCGCGTCTTTGCAATGCACGCTCCGCACAAACTTGCCAATCTGCCGAAGCGCGGCGATCGGTTCGCCCGACCCGTAGAGGATCATGTTGGCCGGGTCGAAATTCACGAACAGGTTTTCGCGGCCGACGTCGGCCATGAACGCCAGCAGCGTCTCGGCCGATTCCTGCCCGGTTTCCAGGTGCAAGGCCAGCTTGCGCTCGTGGCAGTAGTCGCAGAGTTCCCGGGTCACTTCGAGCACCCCGGCATAGAGCGGATCGTGCCGGTCGTGCGGGACGAAGCCCAGGTGCAGCGCCACGACCGACACGCCCAGGTGACGGGCGAAGTCAGCGATTTCCTTCATCTCGGCGAGCCGCGCCGCGCGGGTTTCCGGCGGCACCAGACCGACGGTCCGGACCACGGTCGGTATGTCGGCGTAGCTCTCGCCGGCAAAGCCGCCGAAGACCGCGGTCAATGTGATGCCGTAGCCGCGCAGGCGCTGCAAAAAGGCGTCGGCCGCGGCCGGCGTGCGGTGACTGCGGCTCGGGGCGTGCAATTGGATGGTCGGCACCCCCAGCTCGTGCGCCACTTCGAGCCGGACGCCCAAACCTTCATCGATGCTGGCAAACACACCCAGGGGCCATTTTTCCACGCGGGCTACCTCCCCATGCGAAACGCTACCCGGCTCCGATTGTGCCGCACGGCTCAGACCGAAACCGACGGCTTGACGTCCTCGGGGGTCGCATCGTTGTCGATGTCGAACCACTCTTCCTGGAATTCGATGCGCCGCTTCTCGCGGATCGCCTGATTCGTCGTCAAGGCGATGATGGCATCGGCCATTGCCACCTTGGGATGGCAGCGCGGGACGTTTTCCGGTGCGCGATTGCGAATGCACCAGGCCCAGTGCTCGATTTCTTCGGTATAGCCGCGGCTGATCGCCCCGCCGAGCGCCGTCTTGCCCACGTCGGCGCCGGCGCGCGGGCCGCCGCCGGTCTCGTACGAATCGAGCGCCGGCCCCGAGCTGCCGGGCTTTTGCACCACGGCCACGCTCGTCGTGGTCGCCGAGTCCTTGAACAGCATGACTTCCTTCTCGCGTTCGAGGATCAGCGTGCCCTTGGTGCCCATCACGACTTCGCCGTATCCGCCGAAGCCGTTGCCGTTGATCGACGAATAGGTCAAGCAGATCAGCTTGTTCGGGTCTTCCTTGTAGCCCGGTCCCGGGAACTCGTACGTGGCGTAAACATGATCGTCCGAGTCACGATCGGGAGGGAACAAATGGCGCCCGCCGACGGCGCTGACGCTCAGCGGGTGCACCTTCTTGCCGTCGGGTTGCATCGAGCTGACGAAAATGCTCGCCGCGTCGAGCTGATGGCTGCCCAATTCGGCCATCAACCCGCCGCCGGTGCGATTCCACAGCCGCCAGCGAATCAGCTCTTCGAGCGCCGGGCGCAGCCGGCCGTCGGACAGGGTCATGTCTTGATAGCCGTACTTCGCGGCATCGACGACGGCGTCGAGCGCCTGCAGTTCCCATTGCCGCTTCTTCTTGAGCAAAGCCTCGTACTGCGCGCCAGGCTTGGCGCCGTCGATGTCGGCCTGCAGCTTGACCAGGTCTTGCTTGAGCTGGTCGGGCAATGGGTTGGCCCAACTGTCTTTGCCCGGCAGATTGCCGCGGTGCCATTGGGCACGGATGTAATGAATCTCACCGATCAGCCCGCGGCGAATCGTGTCAACCGCGTTGTCGTACAGAATGCTGTAATGCCGTTGGTGACCGACGGCCAGCAGCTTGTCGGTCTGCCGCGCGACGCGGGCCATGTCCTTGCATTCGTGCACGCTGTGCGCCATCAGCTTTTCGGTCAGCACGTGCTTGCCGGCCTTCATCGCCTCGATCGCCACCTGGGCATGCAGGTGCAAGGGCAGGGCGATAATCACGCCCTCGACGTCCGGATCGTTGATCAGGTCGTGGTAGTCCTGGTCGTAAACCTTGACGTTTTTGCGGGCCTCGTCCTCGGTCGACCAGCCGTATTTCTTCATCAGCCCGGGCCGCGCGTCGAGCACCGCCTCGTCGCCATGAAACGCGCGATGGATGTTGTACGGACGGATGTCGGCGATCGCCACGACCCGGACGAACTCCGGCGTGTGGGCGCCGATCAGCACGCTCCCTTCGTCGCCCGTGCCGATCACGCCGACCCGCACCGGGTCGCCGACCGACTTGCCATAGGCGAAGTAGAACGAGCCCAGTCCGGCTCCCGAGACGACGCCTGCGGCAATAGCGCCCTCGAGAAACTCGCGGCGCGTGAGCTTGTCGCCGACCGCGGCGTAGAAGTTTTCCTGGCCAATCGCGCGTTCTTCAGGCGAAAGATACATCACGTTTCCTCCGGCTGGTCCACGGACGAACCAGCAGGTGATAGACGAAAAAGTCCAAGCCCCCCCAACGGCCGACGCCGGTGGTCGCCAACACGGCCAGGGCAATCATCTCGACAAATTCCTTGTTGACCAGCAGCGCATGGCCCGCCGAGGGGTGAGCCAGCGGATAGATCGTCGGCCACTCGGGCTGCGAGAGCCCAATGATCAACAGAAACAGGATTCCGCCGACGGCTGCGGCGCGCGTGAACAACCCGGCCATCAGCAACAGGCCGATGATGGCGTTGACCGGGCCCACGGTGCTATCGATCAGCGACAACCAGGTGAACGGCTCGGGCGGCAGACCCTCTGCCTGCTGGTCCTTGTCGAGCAGGCCTTGCAGATCCTGCTCCAGGTCGTGTTGCAACGCGTCGACTTGCGCCAGCCAAGGGGCCGCCGTCGCGGACGTGCGCTGCCGCGCCTCGGCAATCCGCTTTCTCTGGAAGGGCACATCGCGCAATTGCGGGTTGGCGCTCGCCTGCTCGAGCCGCTTCAGTTCGTGGAAATAGTCGTCGATCGCCTCGCGGTTTTCCGCCAGGTAATTCTGCAGTTGGGTCTTGCGGGTCGTCAGCACTTTTTCCGCCTCGGCACGTTGCTCGTCGCCCAGGTTGTAGTGCTTGAGCATCGTCTGAAGCTGGCTCGTCCAGCGGGCAGACAGCTTGTCGTAATTCAGCCGTTCGTAGCCCTGCCGATCGGGAATCAAGTTGAGAAAATGATCGGCCAAGGGCCCCTTGGCCTGCTGCCAGAAGCCGGCCGAGCTGTAGTGGGGCTGCTCGAGCTTCCACAGGCCTTCGTAGAAGAAATGCCAGCCGATGCAGATGCGCAGCAGCACCAGCATGCATACGGCAACGATGCTCAGACGAAAGCGATAGGAATTCAGGGCAGTCTCTCCCCCGGCATGTGCGCAACGGAACGGGCGGATGCCGGCTCGAAAGCTCGCACAGGCAGGACCCCGGACGCCGAGGCGCCCCAATGCACAGGGCAGTGCGAGGCTATTTCGAGAATTGTAGCGGGCGTGCGCACGTCCGCCTAGCGGCCGGAGAACCGTTAAACCTTGCCCGGCTTCACCCCATGAGGACCCGCTGCACCGTAGCGGCGAACGCCACCGTGTCGACGATCGAGAACTATGCACGCCCACCAGGCACAAGCCAGTAGCGCGCCGCCAGGGTCAGCAGTTAATCGGATGCGGGCAGCAACTCGATTTGCCCGACGTCGGAGCGCACGCAGCCGGCGCGCGGACCGTCATGTCTTTGTTCCTGCCAGCGCAGAAATTCGTCTCGATGCGGACACATGACTCGCGGAGCGCGGCGCGGGCTCGCTCAGGCGAACGCAGGAACAATCCCCAGCCCACAACGGGGCGTTCATTGCCGCACCGCCGCCGCTGGCAGGCGTTGCTGGCAACTCACTCCGCTTGACGCTACGCGGCAGGTTTGCGAAGGTTCGCCCCCGCGGTGGCTCGGAGAAAGGAATCTTCATGCGCTCGACGCAAGTTGCGGGGCTCCGCACGGCGTTTGCCGGTTTGTGGACTCCCGGCCTGTCGATGGCGGTCGCGGTTGCCGCAGGACTGATGACCTGGTTTCAAGTGCACCGCGCGGGTTTGTTGGCGGCCAATTGGCCGCTCGCCCAACTCAGCACCTGGAATGATCTCGCCGCCGCGTTCGCCGTCGGACTGCGATTCGATCTCGCGACGACGGCCTACGCGATGACGCCGTTGATCGTGGCCGCGGGACTCGCTCACCGGGCGCGCGGGCCGCGCGTCGAGCGCGGCGTGTACGCCGTGGGGCTGTTTCTCTATATCGCTGCCTTCGCGTTCCTGGGCATCGCCGAAATCGGCTTCTTCGACGAGTTTCACACCCGCTTCAACTCGCTGGCCCTGCAATACTGGTCGCAACCCGGCACCGTCTTGAGCATGATCTGGTACGGTTTTCCGGTGATTCGCTACTTGTGCCTCCTCGGCGTGTTCCTGGGCGTCGTCGCCTGGGTAATTCGCTGGTTGGCGCGGCGCGTCATGCCCGACGATCTGCCGCCGGCGCAGCTCCATGGCCCGCAGCAGGCCATTCAGGCCGCGTTGCTTGTCGTTGTGCTGGTGATGAGCGCACGCGGTGGCGTCCGCGGCACCCCGCTGAACTGGGGCGACTCGGTGCTATCGAATTCGATGTTCGTCAATCAATTGACGCTCAATGGCGTCTGGTGCCTGGGACGCACGGTCATTTCCCGAGGCCGCCACGACCAGCTCGAACAGCTCTGGCGCAAGCCGCTGACCAAGAATGCGGCCATCGATCGAACCCGGGCCATGCTGTGTTTGCCGGGCGAGAGCATCGCGGTCGACGACGAGAGATTCCCCCTGCTGCGGAACTTTCAACCGACGGCAGCCAATGCTACGACCGGTCCGCGCAAACAGATGAACGTCGTTGTCGTACTGATGGAGAGTTTTTCGGCGCGTTTCGTCGGTGCGGTCGGCTCGGACGAAGACTACACGCCCGAATTCAACCGCCTGGCGCGCCAAGGCATCCTCTACGATCGCTGTTTCTCCGTGGGCACCCACACGCATCAGGCCAATTTCGCGGTCTTCGGCGGCTTCCCGAACCTGCCGGGATACGAGTCGCTGATGGAGAACGAGCGCGAAGGATCGCAACCGCTCGAATCGCTGCCGCGCACCCTCAAGCGGCTCGGCTACGACACGCACTATTGCTACAACGGCGACCTGGCCTGGGAAAACCTCCGCGGTTTCTTCCGCACGCAAGGGGTCGAGCACTTCGTCGAGCGCAACAATTTCTCCGCCGAAAGCTCGTTCGATCACACCTGGGGCGTGCGCGACTACGACTTGTTTCGCCGTGTCGATCTCGAATTGAGCCGCGCCAAACAGCCGTTCTGCGCGAGCGTGTTGACCATTTCCAACCACACACCGTTCGATCTGCCCAATCCGCTGCCGTTCCCGCCGGTCACGGACCAGGGCGCGATG
Organism: Pirellulales bacterium; assembly: GCA_019694435.1. Taxonomy (NCBI): domain Bacteria; kingdom Pseudomonadati; phylum Planctomycetota; class Planctomycetia; order Pirellulales; species Pirellulales bacterium. Next base: position 30,244 of record JAIBBZ010000041.1, on the reverse strand, counting down.
AACCAGCGCCTGAACGGGATTCGCTATGCCGACTGGGCCTTGGGCGAGTTCTTTCGGCATGCCAGCCAGCGGCCCTGGTTTCGCGACACGTTGTTTGTCCTGGTCGGCGACCATGGCTTCAGCATCGCGCCCATGTTGACCGAACTGCGCTTGCTGCGGTTTCATGTGCCGCTGCTGTTCTACGGTCCGGGCGTGCTGAAGACCGAAGGGAAACGGATCCATTCGGTCGTCAGCCAGCTCGACATTATTCCCACGCTGTTGGCGCTGATCGATCCAGAGCGGCCGCATCAATCGTGGGGGCGCAACTTGTTCGCGGTACCTGACGACGACCCGGGCCTCGCGGTGTTCAAGCCGAGCGAGAACGCGCCGGACGCCGGACTGGCCCGGGGCGACTTGCTGTTTGTGCGAACCGCGGACGGCCGTGACCGGCTCTACCGCTATTCGCTCGCGTTCCCACCCCAGGCCGATCTTGTGCAGGACAACCCGCAACAGACGCGCGAAATGGACGCCGATTTGCACGCCTTCTTGCAAACCGCCACGCGCGTGCTGCGCGAGCGCACGGCCGCCGCGCCCGAGGAAGTCATCGCCCGGCTGAAGCACGATCAACCCACGCCCGCGCCGGTGCTCGCCAACTGAGCCCGCGCGCCGCGCCAGCAGCGGTCAGCGTTTCGCGGCGCGCCGGGGTGCAGGCTGCCCGGCCTTCCTGGCGGCAGTCTTTTTCGCGGGCCGCGCCGCGCGGATCTCCCGAGCCCTGAATTGGACGATGCGGCGGATCAAACCGAGCGGCAGCGGCTCGTCGAACGGAAACTGTACGGTCCCTTTGCCGCCCTTGTACCTGGCCAGTTCGGCGGCGAACGTCGTGCGCGTGGCGCCCGTCATCGGGTACATGCCGAGGTGCGCGGTGAATGCCGCGAAGTAGACGAGCGGCTTGCCGTGGAGCTTGTAGGCCGGCATCCGATAACTGATCGATTCGACCGCATCCGGCGCCGCGCGGCGGATTGCCTGGCGAACCTTGCGCAATAGTGCACCGACGCGCGACGAATGCTCGGCGATATAGGCCTCGACGGTGATCGGCTCTCGCTTGCTTTTCGCCATATGCGATCGTCAACTCGCGTTGGCGCAATTGACCATCCACCGCACGCCAAAGCGGTCGGTCAGGCTGCCGAAGTAAGCGCCCCAGAAGACGTCCTGCAGCGGCATCTCCACCTGGCCGCCGGCACCAAGCGCCCGAAACAACCGCTCGGCCTCGGCCCTCGTATCGGGCTCGAGGTTGATTGAGATGTTGTTGCCGAACTGGACCTGCAAGCCCATCGACTCGGGCGCATCGGTGCCCATCAGCACGTGTTCGCCCAACGTGCGCAAGGCCACGTGCATGACCAGGTCCTTGTCGGCCTCGGCCAGGGGCGGCTGACCGGGGCCAGGCGGCATGTCGCGGAAGCGGTGGATGCCGCCGATGAATTCGCCGCCGAAGACCGAACGATAAAACTCGAAGGCCTGCTCGGTCGAGCGGCCAAAATTCAGATAGGTGCTGACCTTCGCCATCGAAAACACCTCTAGCTTGAGGACCAATCACATCAGCCGCCTGACATGGCTCCCACGACCATGAAGGGCTCTTCGCCGCGCTGCACAGCCTCGGGCAGCAGCGCATCAGGCAACTCGAAGGAGATGTCGCGCTCGCAGGCAAAATAGCGCAGATAAGCGCGACGCTCGAGTGTGTCGTGATCGCGAATCGTACCGCGCAACATCGGGAAGGCCGCTTCGAGGGCATCCAGCAGCGCCCGCTGCGTGACCGGCGCAGGCAAATCGATCCGCACTTCGCCGGCGACCTGGGCCAGGTTGCGCAGATGAAAGGGCAACACGACGCGAATCATGACAACGACTGCACCTCGACCGACAACACCGGCGGCAAGTCGCGAACGATCGGTATCCACGAATCGCCCGCGTCGGACGAGCCGTAGACCTGGCCGCCGGACGTGCCGAAATAGATCCCGCATGGCTGCAGCTTGTCAACCGCCATTGCCGTCCGCAGCACGTTCACGTAGCAATCTTTTTGCGGCAAGCCTTCGGTCAGGGCTTCCCATTGGTTGCCGCCCGTGCGGCTGCGGTAGACCCGCAATTTGCCGTCGGGCACGAAGTGCTCGGAGTCGCTCTTGATCGGCACGACGTAAATCGTCTCGGGCTCGTGCGCGTGCACGTCGATCGGAAAGCCGAAATCGGTCGGCAAGTTGCCGCTAACCTCGTACCACGAATCGCCGCCGTCGTCGCTGCGCATAATGTCCCAATGCTTTTGCATGAACAGCACTCCCGGCCTGGAGGGGTGCATGGCGATGCGGTGCACACAGTGGCCGACTTCGGCCGTCGGATTGGGAATCTGCTCGCTGCGCAGACCGCGGTTGATCGGCGTCCAGGTGTGACCGCCGTCGTCGGTGCGAAACGCCCCGGCCGCGGAGATCGCGCAATACATGCGATTTGCGTTGGTGGGGTCGAACAGCAGCGTGTGCAGACACATGCCGCCGGCGCCGGGCGACCAGACGTTGCTGGTCGGATGCGTCCGCAGCCCCGCCAGCTCGCGCCAACTTTGGCCGCCATCGTCCGAACGGAAAAAGGCCGCGTCCTCAGCGCCGGCGTAGATCACATCGGGGTCGGTCAACGACGGTTCCAGGCACCAGACGCGCTTGAATTCCCAAGGATGCGGCGTGCCGTCATACCAGAGGTGCGTGCCGGTCGGACCGTCGTAGCTGAACTTGTTGCCGACCGGGGTCCAGGTGCGGCCGCCGTCGTCCGAACGCTGAATCAATTGTCCGAACCAGGCCGACGACTGCGAGGCGAAGATCCGATCGGGCACGATCGGTGAGGCCTTGAGATGGTACACCTCCCAACCGGCAAAGTGCGGTCCACTCGTCTCCCAATTCTGACGTGATTCATCCGACGTGAGGACAAAGGCCCCTTTGCGCGTGCCGACCAACACTCGAACGGCGCTCATCGTTGGCTCCCAAATCAGCAACGGGTGGTGTAGGCAAAGCTGTAGCGGCGGAGATCGCCGATGCAGCGTCGCTCGTTGCAAGCGGCGCGTTAGCCTACCAAGCGGTTAAGCATTTGCCAGACTCCGCGTCAACGAAATTTTCGCCCGCAGCGAGGCCACCACAAGAAAGGGGCCACGCGATCCATGCTTGCCAGCCTACGCCGCGCAATGGGGGCGAATAATCCGAGGCGCGCCCACAAACGCCGCAGCGCTACTGAGCTGCACGCCGTGCTGCGCCCGCTGGACGCGCGCTCGCTTGACGCTTCGACTCAACTGCGGGCCTCGCCGCACGCCAACCTTGCGCCAGTGCTTGACGCAGCGTCTCGACCGCTGACGCGAAATTCGGATTCGCCGCGCGATTCTGAAACTCGTGCGGATCGTCGGTGTAGTCGTAATACTCGCGGCTGCCGTCGGGCCATTCCGTGTAGCGGGCCTGCTCCGTACGTACAGAGCGCCCCAGCCGATCGGGATCAAGCCGATCGCCTCCTTGGATGCCGCCGACGTGGCTCACCACCGTGAACGCCGCGCTTTTCCAGGGGCGCTGCGGCTCGTCGAACAGCGGCACGAAGCTGGTGCCTTCGAGGTGCTCGGGCAGCGGCATGCCACAAAACTCGGCCAGCGTCGGGTAAAGATCGACCAGTTCGACCAGCCGCGGCGAAGCGGCAGCCCGCGCGCCGTGCGGCGCGACGACGATCAACGGCACCCGGGCCGATTGCTCGAACACGGTCATCTTGTGCAGCAAGCCACCGTGCTCGTACAGGTGATAGCCGTGGTCGCTGGTCAGGACGACGAGTGTGTTGTCCCACAGACGTAGCGCGTCGAGCTCGGCTATCAACCGCCCCACGAGGGCGTCGAGATAGGCCGTCGTCGCGTGATACGCGGCAATCGTCTCGCGACGCTGCTGCTCTGAGGGCAGCGGCGTGCCCGGCTTGTACGTCAACGCAATGGCCGGGATCCCGGCCAGGTGTGCGGCAGGCTCTTGCGGCAAACCCATCGCATCCGGGGGAAACAGTTCAAAATAGCGCCGGGGAGCCATGTAGGGCGTATGCGGCCGGCGGAATCCGACGACCAACAAGAACGGTTGCTCGCCGGCGGTCGCCGAGGCAAGCAGGTCGACGCCCCGCTTTGCTAGCCGGCCGTCCCATGCGTCTTCATCCGCCACGTTCAACACGATCCCGCCGTCGCCTTGGCGCCGCTCGATCGTCGCGGGCGCCGGCTGCTTGGCGCGGGGATCCTCCGGCAGGTTCACGTCCCAAACCGGCGGATCTTCGAAACCGGTGCCCGTGTGAAACACCTTGCCGGCTTTGATCGTGCGATAACCGTGTTGGCGGAACCACTCCGGCAGCCAAACCACATCGGGCAGGGCGTCTTGCGGCCGGACGCGGTTGTCGACCACGCGCGTGGTCTCGGGCCGCAGCCCCGAGAGGAATGATGTCCGCGACGGATTGCAGACTGGGTACTGGCAATAGGCGCAGTCGAAGCGAATCCCCCGCGCCGCGAGGCGATCGATGTTCGGCGATTGCGCCGTGGTATCGCCGTAGCACGAGAGCGCGCAGCGCAGATCGTCGCACACGATCCACACGACGTTGGGACGCCGCTCGGGCTCGGCGGCCACGACCGGGCCGCGGCCGATCAACATGATGACGATCCATCCGCAGTACAGACCGATCGACGGCAGCCCGCCGAGCATATTCGCCTTGGGCACGGTCGTATCTCCCTCGCCTCGACGCACGGGGCGGCAAACTCACGCGGACGACATTCTAACCGCGCGGGTTACTCGATGCCCGCGCCTTCGAGCACCAGTTCGGCGTCCGGCTCGTCGATCATCTGGGCCTCGATCACGCGCATCGACTTCCAGCGGCCCTGCAAGAACCGCGCGAGGTAAATCAATCCCAGCAGAATCACCCAGACGGTGATGATCACCCAGGTGGCCATCAACCCAAATCCGAAATGCTCGATGCCGACCCAGGCAATCGTGCAGGGAATCGTCGACATGATCGCCGAGTTGATCATGATGAACCGCGTATCGCCGGCGCCCTTCAAGGCGCCAATGAAGATCAAGTTCATCGCATCGAAGAGGCAGTACAGCGCCACGAACCGCAGCAACACGACGGCCAGATCCCGCGTGGCGGCAAACTGCGCGGCGTCTTCGCCCGCATGCAGCGAAAGAATCACATCGGGAAAGACGGTAAAGACCGTGGAGACGACGGCGATGTAAACCGTTGCCACGTGAAACGCCGTCCAGGCGCCGCGCGCGGCGAGGTCCGGGCGGTTTTCGCCGAGTTTCTGGCCGACGTAGGTCGTTGCCGCGACACTGAACCCGTACAGCGGCAAGAAGCCGATGTTGCCGACGTTGAACACCAGGTTCGTCACGGTCAGCTCGTGTTGTCCTAACCGGCCGACGAGCATCACCAGCCCGGTAAACCCGCCAGCCTCGAGCAGCCATTGCATGCCGCTAGGCGTGCCGAAGCGCAACAACCGCGACAGCAGCTCCCCGTCGAAGCGACAGCCGCTCCAGGTGCCGAAGGCGGCACGGAACTGCGGTTGCAGAAACAGCCACAGGCAAATCACGGCCTTGAGCCATTGGGCAAGGATCGTCGCCCAGGCTGCGCCGGCGATCCCCAACTCGGGAAATCCGCCGCGGCCGAAAATCCACAAGTAGTCGAAGAAGATGTTCACCGCCGCCGCCAGCAAGTCGACCACCATGATCGTGCGCACATCGCCGCGGCCCGTGAAGAAGGCCGACAGCGCCGTGCCGATGACGACGGCCGGCGCGCCGAGCGTACAGATTTGGTAGTAGACCACTTCCTGGTGCTGCACCGCCGCGTCGTGGCCGCTCAAGCTGAACAGCCACGTTGCCATCGGGATCGTCGCGAATAGCGGCGGCGTGATGAACAGCGCGATCCAGACGCCCTGCCAGACTGCCAGCCCGATCCGCTCCGACCGGCCCGCCCCGTAGTATTGCGACACAAACGTGTTGACGTACGAGGCGACTCCGAAGAACACGCAGCAGGACAAGAAACTCACCAGCGCCGACGGCAGCGCAGCGGCCAGCGCCACGGGCGTGTACCAGTAGAGGAACAAGCGATCGATGAACTGCATGATCGTCCACGAGGACGTCGAGATGCACAGCGGGATCGCCAGCGCGAGGATTTCGCGCCCCCCGGCCTCGCGGTTCCACCAGCTTGCCAGCACGGTCTTCATGACGGTCTCTTCGGTGGCTCGTAGGGTGGGTCGGGGCCTTGCTGTCGCGGCCTGGCCTGCGGAACTCGACGCTCAGCGATCCGCGCTTCGCGGCCGGGCACTGCATACGCCGCGCTGCCCGTGCGCCGGCGCCTGCCCCCTTTTGAACCGGGACGCAGCCCGACGTGCGAGACAGGACGCCGGCCCCCGGCGCCAGGTTCGCGCCAGCGACGCGGCCGCTCGCCATGACTTGTGCGGCGCATGCCTTGCCGGCCCGGGTCTTTTGACCACAATAGCCTCGCCGAGGAAATGGGGGGAGTGGTCGCGAGGTGGCCCGTGCGCATTGTGCTTTGCTATCCGGTCGAGCCGCATCACATCGCCGAGATCCAGGCTGTTGCGCCGCACGACGAGATCGTCGACGCCGGGCAGGAGCGGATCGCCGAAGCATTGCTCGAGGCCGATATCTTCTGCGGCCATGCCAAAGTGCCGGTGCCTTGGGAAGAGACCGTGCGTCGCGGCCGACTGCGCTGGATTCAATCGACCGCGGCCGGCACCGACCACTGCCTGGTACCCTGCGTCATCGAGTCGGACATCCCGGTCACGAGCGCCTCGGGAGTGCTGGCCGACCAGGTGGCCGAGCACACGCTGGCACTGTTGACCGGACTCTGCCGGGGCATGCCGGTGTTCTACCGGGCCCAGCAGCGCAAGGAGTTTATCCGCCGCCCCACGCGCGACGTGCATCACTCGACGATCGGCATCGTCGGCTTGGGGGGGGTTGGGCGGCGCGTAGCACAATTGCTGGCGCCGCTCAAGACGCGCATCCTGGCAACCGATACGTTTCCCGTCGATCGGCCGACCGAAGTCGCCGAACTCTGGCCCGCCGAGCGGCTCGATGATCTGTTGCGCGCCGTCGACGTCTTGATTCTCTGCGCTCCGTTGACCCCCTTGACCCGAGGGCTCATCGGCGAGCGCCAATTGGCGCTGCTGCGGCCGGGCGCGCTCGTCGTGAACGTTGCGCGCGGACCCATCGTTGTTGAGCAAGCACTCGCGGGGGCGCTCGAGTCGGGACATCTGGGCGGCGCGGCGCTCGACGTGACAGAGACCGAACCTTTGCCGAGCACTAGTCGTCTCTGGGACCTGCCGAACGTCATCATCACACCGCATGTCGGCGGTCAAAGCGCGCGGCGCATCGACGATATGACGCGCTTCTTCTGCGAAAACCTGCGCCGCTGGCACGCTGGCCTGCCGCTGAACAATCTCGTCGACAAGCGGCTCGGCTACCCCGTGCGGCGCGCGATGCAGCGCGCTTAGACGGGTGCCAGCATGCAATTCTGCTGGACGCAATTCGCGCCGTGGAACTACAATCGGGGCTCTTGATTGGGGGAGTGTCTCGCGCGGCAGGGGAATCCGCGATGTCGAATACTACGATGTTGGCCGGCAAGACCACGCTTACGTTTGCGGGCGAGCTCGAGGTGCGCTGTCCCGAGGAGTTGCTTGCGCGCTACGATGCGCTGATCAACGAGCAGCGACTTAGCTGGACCGATCACCATCGGCTGTTGCGGCTCTTGGGTGCCGGAGGGCAGGGCGTCGTCTATCTGACTGAACGCCGCGGCGCCGATCAGTTCACCTTGCCTGTGGCGCTGAAGATCTTCTCGCCCGAGCGCTATCCCGACGCGGCCGCGTACGACATGGCCATGCAGCGGATCGCGCACATCGCGGCGCGGGTCGCACAGATTCAGCAGGACAATCTGCTGGACGTGCACAACTTCATCGACCGCAATCGCATCCGCTTGATGGAGATGGAGTGGATCGACGGGTACGACCTCGGCCGGCTGCTGACCAAGAACATGTTGAGCCGCGTCCACGACCGCGTCAGCCAGCGGCGGTGGGAATATCTCAACAACGTGATCGTCACCGACGGTCCGCAGCAACCGCGGCTGAAGCCCGGAATTGCGATCGCCGTGTTGCGCGAATGCCTGGCTGCCCTGGCCGCGCTGCACCGCGAGGGCATCGTGCACGGCGACGTCAAGCCGTCGAACATCATGCTCAAGCGGACCGGCAACGCGAAGATTATCGATATTGGCTCGGCCTTCGAGTGGGAAAAGGCCCCGGTTCGGCAAACCTGTACGCCGGCCTACGCCGCGCCCGAGGTGCTCGACGCCGGCCAATGTACGCCGCGCAGCGATCTGTGCAGCCTGGGCTACGTCCTGATTGAGATGCTGTCGGGGACGCCGTTGTTTCTGGGCAAGCGCACGCTGGCCGAGCTGCTCGAAGCGAAACGCACCCTCGTCCATCGCTTGCACGAGTACCTGCCGTACGACGTGACCTGCAACGAGCTGCTGCTGAACCTCTGCCGCCGGCTGGTCGCGCCTGACCCGGCGCTGCGGTTCCCCAGCGCCGAGGCCGCTGACCTGGTGAAGGAAGGGGCCGCCAGTTTCTTGCGGCAATTGATCAAGGTCGATCTGGCGAGCGAATACGAAAACGAGATTCGCCTCTGGCTCGAGGAGCTCGAATGAGCGCGCGGTTTGCGCCTCTCGTGCTGCTCCTGGCCCTCGGGCAGAGTGCCTGGCTGGCGGCCGACGAGCCGCCGCCATTCTATCCGGACAAGCTGCGGCTGCTGGTCTACCGCGATGCGTCGGGGGTGGAGCACCCGATCGATCGAGCCGACGCCTGGCCGCGCAGGCGCGAGCATATTCTGCTCGGCATGCAGCAAGCCATGGGCCCCTTGCCGGGGCCCGAGCGCCGAACACCGCTCGAGCTGGCGATCGAAACGGAAACCGACGTCGACGGCTTCTACACGCGGCGCCGCATTCACTTCACCCCCGAGCCGGGCGATTCGCTCCCCGGATGGCTGCTGGTGCCCAAGCAGCGGAATGGTCGGCTGCCGGCCGTGCTCTGTTTGCACCAAACGATCAAGATCGGCAAAGACGAGCCGGTCGGCCTGGGCGACGATCCGAACAAGCGCTATGCCGACGAACTCGCCAGGCGGGGCTACGTGACGCTGGCGGTCGACTACCCCAACTTTGGCACCTACGAATTCGACCCCTACGCGCACGGCTACGTCAGCGCGACGATGAAGGGCATCTGGAATCATCTCCGCGCCGTCGACCTGTTGTGCGCGCTGCCCGAAGTCGATGCCCGCCGGATCGGGGTCATCGGGCACTCGCTCGGCGGTCACAACAGCTTGTTCGTGGCCGCATTCGATCCGCGCATTCGCTGCGTCGTGACGAGCTGCGGGTTCAACAGCTTCCGGCACTATTACGGCGGCGACCTGACGGGCTGGAGCCACAAAGGCTACATGCCGCGAATCGCCGACGTGTATGGCCGCGACCCGGCGCGGATGCCCTTCGATTTTCCCGAGGTGCTCGCGGCGATTGCCCCGCGGGCGGTGCTCGTCGTGGCGCCGCAGCGCGACGCGAATTTTGCAGTCGAGGGCGTGCGCGAATGCGTGACCGCGGCCCAGACGGTCTATGCCCTGCTGGGAATTCCCGACCGGCTGCGCGCCTTGTACCCCGACGCCGAACACAATTTTCCGCCGGCCGAACGCCAGGCGGCGTATGCCTGGATGGACCAGTGGCTCGTGGCCGATCAGGAGCCTTAGCGTCAAGTTGGCCGGCGGCGCCGCGTCATTCCTCGCCCTGGATGTAGGTCCAGTTGAACCGTTCCAGAAACGTGGTGCGGAAATAGTTATCCGGCTTGCGGACCGCCTTCTTCATCTTTTCCAGCCCGTTGCGGAAGTCGACGTCGAGCTGATAGGTGTCGACCTTGAGGCTGCCGTTGACCTCGACAAACAGCCGCTCCCCGAGCTTTTCGAATCCACCGTTCTTGACATAGGCCCCGTGGGCCAGCCCGTTGCGGAACGAGTCCCAAAGCCAGCGCCAGTAATAGTCGATGCCCGAGGGCGGTTTCTGCGGGCGTTCGCGCCACGCAGCATCCATGAACGAAGTGACGAACGTCTGAAACGCCTGCGAGTTCGTGGCGACGCTCGGCGTGAGAAAATGCCCGGCCGCCTCGATCGCGCACATCAAGGCATTGCCCCAGATGATCAGCACCGGGTAGGGCTTGTCGTTGAACGACAACATATGTTCAAGCGGGTTGAGCACGACCAATTCGAAGCGCTTTTCGAAGTACTCGATCTTCCCGTCGTCGGAGAGTTGGCCCAGCCGGGCGCGATCGTAGTCGATAAACAGGCTCAACGCCTGCCCATCGATCTGGGCCCGGATGCCGTGGTCTTCGGGTTGATCTCGTACCATGTCCCGCGTTTGCCGTCCCGCGCGGCGCGGCTTGCTGCCGCGGCGCGCACGCCGAGCCTCGAACTGCAATGTCACGGACGCCAATACGCATTCCGCCCGGCCACGGTTCGCGCAGCCGGGCGGGCGTTTCGCCCGATCGCCGGAGCCGCGTACCCGGGCCTGTCAGGGCCCGGGCGCGTTGCCGCGCGGCTGCCTTTTGATTATTTGCCCTTGCGCAGCGCTGGGTCGTAGTCCGTCTCGAACTTGTTGAGCCAACGGATCAACGCGGCCCATTGGAACGGCCAGCGACCGTCCTGGGTCAGCACGGTACGGGCTTGCAGTGCCACCTCGCGCGGGGCGGTTTGCAGCGGTCTGCACGTTGCCAGGGCCTTGAGGTTGATCTCGCAGCTCCGTTCCATATCGAGCATGTCGATCAACGCCTGCTCGATGGTCGAAGCGGCCGTGAGCAGGCCGTGGTTCGCCAGGATCAACGCCCGGCGGTTGCCGACGGCGCTGACGATCGATTCGGCCTGCTCGCCGCTGATCACGATGCCCGTGTACTCGCGGTAGATGGCGTGATCTTCGAAGAACGAGCAGCACGTCTGATCGATCGTCTCGATCAACATGTCGAGGGCACTAAAGGCGCTGCCGGCAGGCGGGTGCGTGTGGCACGCGCAATTCACGTCGGGCCGAGCCTGGTGAATCGCCGAATGGATGCAGAAGCCCGCATAATTGATCGGAAAATCACCCTGAATGATCTCGCCGTGATGGTTGACCAGCACCAGGTTGTCGGCCGAAACCTCGTGAAAGTAGAGGCCGAACGGATTTACCCAGAAGTAATTGGGCGCACCGGGCACGCGCATGCTGATGTGCCCGGCCACACCATCGTCGAGGCCCTTGCGAGCCAAGATGCGGTAGGCGGCGGCGAGCTTGACCTTTTCCGCTTGGGCGAGCGGCGTGTTCGCCAGGCGAATAACTTCGTCTTTTTCTTGTTCGTTGTGCGACTGCGTGTCGAGCACGATGCGCGTCGGATCGATCTTCGTATCGAGCTGGGTCATGGCGGTCTCCCTCGCTGCGGGCGGGCCAGGTGGATACTTGAATTGGCGCGATCGGCGCAGAGGCCTGCGGACGGCCTGCCACGCCGAATCCGACGCATCGTACAGCGCGCGCGGATTTGGTCACAACAAACGATCCGCCCCTGGCGACGATTCGACGCAGGTTGCCGGCACTGTCGGCGGCGAGCCCGTGGATAAGCCCATCAGTCCCGGATCAATTCACTGCCGTCGGCCGCCTTGAGCGTTCCGTTGAGGATGCGGATCAGGTCGACCGCCGCCCAGATCAGGCAGCCGCCCAGGGTCACAAGCTGCAGCGTCCCGATGAGCCAGTAGCCCAGGTAGAAACGGTGCAGGCCCAGGCCACAGATGCCCGCCAACAGGGCGGCCGTGGACATGCGTTTATGAGGCGCGGGGGGGTAAACCGGTTCCGGCGAGGAGTTCATGCAGGGAAATCTCGCGGTTTTTCCATCTCTTACCGTTTCCGGTGGCTCGGCGGTCTGGACCGGGCCTTCGAGCACCTCGAACCTTGGCCGGGGTGAAGACCACCCGCAGTGCGCCCTGCCGGGGAAAACCCCCGCGAGCGAAGGGCCCAGCCCACTCGCCAAAATCCTTGACACAGTAGCCCCTTACGTTAAACTCCGTCGATGAGGCTCAGCATTGCTGGCGCCTCGGTCTGGGGCGATTGTGCAGGTCAGATGCGCGGTCGTCAGCGGGCCCTGATCGTAGCAAGCTCGTTCGAGTTTGTGGGCCTCTTGCGAGTTTGGGGGAGGACGTTCAGTCGAGTCTGGATGGACATTGCATGATTTGCACGCCCGATCGCTGGCGTGCGACTGCCGGGGCCGTGATCACTGGGGCCAGGCTGAGCAGACCAAGTTGGGGCAGACGAATTTACAGCCCGTCGGCCAGCGATGCCGGCGCGCAAGGGTCCTGATTGATAGCCGTCGTATTGCCTTATTTCTCCGGTTTTTCTGCGAAGAGGTGAAGTTATGGAATCCCGTGGACCACGCCGCGGTTTCACGCTGGTGGAACTGCTGGTGGTGATCGCCATCATCGCGATCTTGATCGCGCTGTTGCTACCCGCCGTTCAAGCCGCACGTCGCGCGGCCCAGCGCATGACCTGCTCGAACAACCTCAAGCAGATCGGCTTGGCCCTGCACAACTACAATACGTCGTTGGGCTCGTTCCCCTCGGGGATCCAATTCGGCCGTTACACCGATCCTCCGCACCTGCTAGGCGGTAGCCCCGATCTCGGTTCGGCCGACTTCTTCGCCAACGGCATCGTGTCGCTGCTTGGCTATTTGGAAGGCACTGCCATCGTCAACTCGTTTGATAAGACCAAGCCCTGGTACGGCCAGGGCAGCAATGTCAACCGTCTGTTGGCCTCAGCAGTGATTCCGGCCCTGGTTTGTCCCTCCAATGCGAAAGACAACCCCGTCAAGCTACGCTGGGTTAACCAGGTGATTGACCAAATCGCACAGCTGGCTGGTTCAAGCGTGGATACAGCGCAAGTCAAGGCCGATCTCGACAGCACGTTTGCCTTGACCGACTATCTCATGTGCAAAGGTGCAACGGACGGCTGGTGCGCAATGCCGGGCTGGGTGCTGACGTACGGTGAAATTGATCTTCTGGACGGTAATCAGGATGGCCAGCCGCCAGCGGGGACCGTGGGAAATGCCGGCGCCGAACGCGGCATGTTTGACCTGTCGATTCCTAGCACTCTGGAACTGCCTGGTGCGAGCTTCGCCTGTACCATCTCCATGATCACCGATGGCACGAGCAATACTTTCGCTTTCGGCGAAGGTGCCCAGGGCAATTCGTGGCCCATTTGCCCGCTTGGAGCTGGCCCCCGGTATAATAAAGACTACAGAATGCAGCCTGCTCAGGACAAATGTACGACTGATTCCGCGACGGTGGCCTTGACTAAGTTGCCATCGGAATTCGGCGGTAATGGCATCGATCCGTATCCGATTTACCAGCCCTGGTTCTTGACACCCAGTATCTATGCTCTCACAACTGCAAAAGTTTACCTGGGTGCCCCGATCGGCGCTACGACTATTCGCTTGAACACCCGACCGGTATCCCACACCGTGATCGGTGTGAATGATGGCACCGACGCACTCAATCTGCTTGACTGCCGGGCCACGATCGACCTCGATGGTCCGTCGCCTAGTGGCCAGTTGAACGCGACGCCGGCTGTCTTCGGTGTAGATCGTCATGCCACGAGCAACTTCCGTAGCGACCACGAGGGTGGTGCTCACTTCCTCTATGCGGACGGCACCGTGCGGTTCATACAGGACAACATTGACGTGAATACCTACCGCGCCTTGTCGTCGATTGCCGGTGGCGAAACCCAGGGCGTCGGCAACTAGCCGTCGCACCTTGGCTTTGCCGTACGTGGCAAAACTTTCAACCCAGGGCCGACTCACCCGAGTCGGCCCTGGGTTTTTTTGTTTCTCCGCGCTTGGCACCACTCCCGAGGGTCGCACCTACGACCGTCAAAAATTTTGACAACCGCTAGCGTCGGCGGTTACGATCAGCATGGATCAATGGATGTTGTTGCGTGCTTGGGAGTTGGCCTGCGGCGAGCCCGTTGTCTGGCCGCATGCGGCCTGCCGGCACGCGACAGGCCTGACGTTTCCGCAGCCGGAAGTGCTGCGAGGCAACTTTCCGGTCGCCAACATCCGTCCCCCGCCCATTGATGCCTACCCGATCCCGCCGCGTGCCGAAAATGTCGCCTGCCCGCTTGTCTGCGCTGTGCCTGGTCTGCTTGACGGTTGTCGCCTTGGTCGCGCCGCGCGCTGCGGCGCAGCCGGCCGTGGCGTTCATGTCACCCTCTGCCGTTGCACCCGGCGCACCAGCCGATGTAGTGATCTACGGCGACAACCTTGCCGGCGCGACCGGACTTTGGACCGGTATACCGGCGGCGGTCGAACTCACTCCCGGCGTCGAAGGCAATGGCAACCAGCCCAAAGAAGTTCGGTATCGCATCACCTTTCCCGCGGAAACGCCCGTCGGCATTTACGGCTATCGCCTCGGCACCAGCGGGGGCGTCTCGAACTTGCGGTTGCTGATGGTCGACGACCTGCCGACCGTGGCCGACAACGGCCAGAACAAGACTCCCGAAACTGCGCAACTGCTCACGCTGCCCGTCGCCGTCGAGGGTGCCTGCGAGCCCGAGAGTTTTGACTTCTACAAGTTCAACGCGGCGGCCGGAGAAACCGTGTCGGTCGATGCCGTGGCCCGCCGGCTCGGTTCGCCGCTCGATCCCGTCGTGCGATTGCTGGACGCGGCGGGCAAGGAGTTGGCCTTCAGCGACGACGAAGGTGGCATCGCGCCCGATGGTCGTTTTGCCTATACCTTCAACGCGCCGGGCGAGTATTACGTCGAGATACGCGACATCACTTACGCCGGCAGCGGCGGTCATCGCTATCGGCTGCGGATCGGCAACTTCCCACTTGCCACGGTCGCCTACCCAACCGGGATCGTGGTTGGCTCGACCACGGCGCTGGAGCCGGTCGCGCCGCTCCTGGCCGCGGGACTCGCTACGACGGTCACCGTGGGCGCACAGGTTGGCAGCCAGGTGCCTGCGGCCGCGCGGTATGCCACGGGGCAGGGTGCGGTGCCCGTAACGCTCATGGCAGCCACGGGAAGCGAGCAGGTCGAGTTCGAACCGAACGACGACGTGGCCGGAGGAGGTTCGCCGGTCCTGGTGCCGGGCGCAATCAGCGGTCGCTTCGCGGCGGCGGGCGATCACGACCTCTTCGGTTTCGACGCCAAGGCCGGACAACGACTGTTGTTTGTCGGCATGACTCGCAGCCTCGGTTCGCCGACCGACTTGCTGATGCGCGTGATGAAGCCCGACGGTGGTGTGCTGGCCGAAGTCGACGACTCCGGCACAGAAGAAGGCACCCTCGATTTCACCGCTCCGGCCGACGGCCGTTATCTCCTGGCGGTCGAGGATCTGCATCATCGCGGCGGCCCACAACACGTCTACCGCGTCGATGTTCAGCCCTATCAGCCCGGTTTCAGCCTGTCGCTCGAGGCGGAGAAATTCGACGTCCCGCTGGGCGGCGTGATGGTCATCAAGGTCAACGCGGCGCGGCGCGATTACAACGGCCCCATCACCTTGTCGCTGGAAGACGTGGGCGAGGGCTTCGGTCTGAACCTGACTCGACAACCAAGCAGCCCGGGTTATCGCGACGTCTTTCTGGCCAGCAACGTCATCCCCGAAGGCAAGAACGACGTGGTGTTGAGCCTCACGTTCCCCGCTTCGATCGCCCAGGGACCGCCGCGCGTGGGCCGCATCGTGGGGCGGGCCAAGATTGGCGAAGTCGACTTCGCAGCCACGGCCTCGACGCTGGGCGCGCTGCGCCCGCAATTCGCCGGCCTGCCCTATCCGCCACCCATGCTCGATGGCTCCGTCGGGATCGGCGTGGGCCCCGCCTTTGGCGATTTCTTCAAACTGTCGCTTGAGGGCGACACGGTGCGCTTCCCGCAATTGGTCGGCACGGGCACCGGCAAGGTCAAACTCGAGAAGCTCGCCGGATTCGACGACGTCGTCAATCTGGCCGTCGAGGGCCTGCCGGCAGGCTTTACGGCGGAGTTGCCGGCGATCGCCAAGGGGCAGACCGAAGCGGCGATCATCGTGCGCGGACCGGCAGCAGCCGCGGCAGGGGATTATCGCTTCCGAATCGTTGGATCGGGCGTGCTCTCGAATCAACCTAAGAGCGTGACCCTCGAGGCCATCTTGCGCGTCGGCCGGCCGCTCGATGTCGCGGCGGCTCCGGCAGGGCCGGTTGTTGCCGGCGCGACGCAGAAGTGCAAGATCTCGCTGACGCGGTTTGGTGACGAGAAGCAGCCGGTGCAACTGAGCTTCGTCAATCTGCCGCCGGGGCTCAGCGTGCCCGAGGGCCTCGCCATCGCTGCCGACGCGGCAGAGCTGGAATTCGACCTGACCGCCGCTGCGAACGCGGGCATTGGCAGCTTCCCAGGCGTACAAGTCGTCGCCACAACCACCGTGGGAGGCAAACAAGTGACGTCCAGCGCCGTGTTCGCCCTGGAGGTCAAGATGCCGTAAGGTCCGCTCTGGGCTCGCCTGCCAGGGGCTCGCCTGCCTGCCCAGCGTGTCATCCGCTCGCCTACTCCTTCAACTAACGCTGGCCGAACTTCCCGCCTTCATGGATGCCGACTGATGAGCCATCGTACACGACGTTCCGCGTGGTCCTTGTTCGCCTGCGCGACTCTTGGCCTGACCCTGTCGCTCGCAGCGGCCCCCTCGGCGAGTGCGGCCACCAATGAGCCCGCGGCAGCCGCCCCGTTGCTCGAGCCGATTGTGCTCGGCACACCCGAGCGGGTCGAAGTCTTTCCCGCGAACATTCAATTGGCCACCCGCCGGCGCACGATGCATCTGGCCGTGACGGGCTATTACGCCGGCGGCGCGGTACAGGATCTGACTCGCGCTGCCGAATTCATTTCGGCTGATGAGTCAATCGCCCGCGTCGAGAGCGGCGTCGTACGGCCCGTGGCCGACGGCACCACGGTGATCATGGTGCGCGTCGCCGGGCAGCAGCTCAGCGTTCCCTGCCAGGTGACGGGGCAAGCCTCGGCCGATCCCGTGTCGTTCCAGTACGAAACGCTCGTCGCGTTGACGAAGCATGGTTGCAATCAAGGAGCCTGCCATGGCTCGCCCAGCGGCAAGGGCGGTTTTCGCCTGAGCCTGCGGGCATACGATCCGGTGCTCGACGCCGAGACTCTCGTTCGTGAGTTTTACAATCGCCGTACCGACATGGAGCAGCCCGATCAGAGCTTGCTGCTGCGCAAGCCGACGATGGAGGTGCCCCACGGCGGCGGGCGAAAGCTGTCGCGCAGCGACCTGTCGTATCAGTTGCTGCACGACTGGATTCTCGAAGGTCAGCAACTCGACCCCGCCGACGCCGCGCAGTGCGTCAAACTCGAGGTCTATCCCGCGCAGCGCATCTTGCATCGCCCTGCGCACACGCAGCAGGTGGTCGCGCTGGCGCATTTTTCCGATGGCACGGTGCGCGACGTGACCGACCTCGCTTCGTTCTCCAGTTCGGACGAGGCGATCGCCTCGTCCGACGCGCACGGCCTGGTCGTCGGTCACGACCGCGGCGAGGCGGCCATCCTGGTGCGGTATCTCGACAAGATGGAAACCGCGACGCTGATGTTCCTCAAGGAGGTCCCCGACTTCGCCTGGAACAACCCGGCGGCGAACAACTACGTCGACGAGAACGTGTTCGCCAAGCTGCAGCAGATGCAGATCCTGCCGTCTGACTTGTGCAGCGACGAGGAGTTTGTACGGCGCGTCTACTTGGACGTCATCGGCGAATTGCCGACGGCCGACGAATCGCGTGCCTTTGCGCTCGACGCCGCGCCCGACAAGCGTGCCCGGCTGATCGATGCGCTGTTGACGCGGCCCGAGTATGCTGAATTTTGGGCGCTCAAATGGTCGGACCTGTTGCGGGTCAACAACAAGAAGGTGACTGCGGCCGGCGTGCACAAGTTCCGCCGTTGGATCGTCGCTTCGCTGCGCGATAACCAGCCGTACGATCAGTTCGTCGCCGATTTGCTCTTGGCCGAAGGCAGCACGTTCGACAACCCAGCCGCGAATTACTACCGCACGGCCGGCGACACGAACGACTGCGTCGAGACCACGTCGCAATTGTTCCTGGGCATCCGCATTCAATGCGCCAAGTGCCACAACCATCCGTTTGAACGCTGGACGCAGGACAACTACTACGGGATCGGTGCTTTCTTCAACCGCGTGCAGCGCAAGCCGGCCACGCGGGCCGACGAGCAGGTCGTCTGGGTGGCCCGCGCCGGAGAAGTCACTCAGCCGCGTACCGGCAAGCAGATGAAGCCATGGCTCCCCTTGGCCGGCGACGCGGACTTGCCCGGCGAGGACGATCGCCGCGCGGCTTTCGTCGCCTGGCTGCGCGGTCCGGAAAATCCATTCTTTGCCCAGGCCGAAGTGAACCGCCTGTGGGCACACCTGATGGGGCAGGGGATCGTCGAGCCGGTCGACGATTTCCGGGCCTCGAACCCGCCCTCGAACACAGCACTATTGCAAGCCCTGGCACAGGATTTCGTCACTCACGGATACGACCGCAAGCACATCTTGCGCACGATTCTCAATAGCCGCACCTACCAATTGAGCGCCCGCAAGAATGCCTTCAACGCGAACGACGCCAAGTACTTTTCGCATGCCAAGACCCGGCTGCTTTCGGCCGAGCAATTGCTCGACGCGATATGCGCCGTGACGGCCGTCGATGAGAAGTTCCCCGGCTTACCTGCCGGCACGCGGGCGACGCAGCTTCCCAGTCCTGATGTGGATCACTACTTCCTCAAGGTCTTCGGACAGCCACCGCGCGAGATGGCCTGCCAATGCGAACGGTCGACCGAATCGAACCTGTCGCAGGCACTGCAGATGATCAATGGTCCGCTGGTGCATGAGAAGCTGCGCCACGCCGACAACCGCTTCCGCAAGCTCGCGGCAGCAGGCAAGACCGATCCGGAGATCGTCACCGAGCTGTACCAGGTCGCACTCGCGCGCCAGCCGAACCAGGCCGAGATCGACGCGGCCTGCAAGCATGTCGCCGCGCAGCCCGATCGACTTCAGGGCCTCGAAGACGTCTGCTGGGCCGTGCTCAACGCCAAGGAATTCCTGTTCCAGCACTAGCTCGCGGCGTGCGCTCAGCAGACTAACCGCAGGCAGCGCGGAAGCCAACCTCGGTGCGCATGGCCAGCCGCGGTCAGCGGCCGCGGATCGTCTGCCGCTGGCCGGATAGCTGGCTGTCGCGGGCGTGCCAGACGATTTCCAAAGCACGGTACGAATCGTCGAGATTGGACCGGTTGCGCACCAGGCTCGTCACTTCACGATAGAACGACTGTAAGAGCAGTTCGCCGACGGGGCGCTCGTGGTCGAGCGATTCCTGGTGTCGCCCCGCCTCGTCGAACCAGATCAAGGTCGAGGGCAGATCGATAAACGCGATGCCCCGCTCGCAGGCGACTTGCAGGGCAGCCGGCGGGCGGTAACCGACAGCCTCTTGCCAGCGCGCCGGCATATACCGACCACAACTGATTTGCGCCACGGTTCCGGTGCCCACCTTGTCCGGCACGGAGAAATCGAGGCTCAGCATCTGATAGTCCTCGTACTCCTGGCCGGGATTGGCCAGGTGCCGGATGCTGATCAAGCTCGTTGGTTCGGTCCCCACGACATACCGGCACCAATCCACGAGCTCGATCATGTAGCTCACCGCCGGCGAGCTGGGGGTCCGCAAGCGCTGCTCGGGCGACGTCGGCTCGCTGACAGGTACGCGATGGTGACAGAACAACAATTGCGGCGCGCCGAGTCGCGTGGCGATGAGTTCTTTCAGGCGAATCGTCGCCGGCGCATGGCGGCGAGGAAACTCCGCCATGAAAGCCACGCCTGACCGTTCGACGCGCTCCTTCAATTGACGCGCTTGCTCAGGATCGAAACCCAGGCCCGTGGCACAGTACACGGCCTTGCCAGCGTCGCAGGCGGCGAACAGCGGCAGCACGCCGTACCAGTCTTGCGACAACATCATGATGGCGTCCACGTCGTCGCGCTCGGCGAGCGTGTGAAAGCCATCGACGGCCACGGCACGCGTTTCGCGCGCCGCCGTTTCGGCGCGATGGGCGACCTGATCGTAGACGGCCCGGACTTCAAAGCGGTCGCTCAGCGTCCGCAGTGCCGGCCGATGATGTTTCTCCCAGTTCGCTCCCAAACCGATCAAGCCGACGCGCAGTTTCATAGCGTTCCAGCGCCCAAGATCAAGACGCGGTTCCTCGCCGCGATCGCCGCGACTCCGCGCGCGAAAAAAAATTTATCGCGCACCCCAACGCAGCGGAGGCGAGTATAGCGAGATCGACCCCCCCCCCACAACGAGCCCCCCCTCGCGAACTTCAAGCGGTACAGGAACTTCGGTTGCGGGAGTACGAAGATGCACCATTTCGGGTGCGACAATGCGCAGCGCTTTTTTCGCATTTTTCACGAGAAAACTGGGCTTTTTGGCAGACCGGAACGTGGCTGATTTTGCTTGACGAGGCGTCCCGCCTCCCTAAAGTACAGACATCGTTTGGCTTGGATTTGTTGATGGATTCATCGCTGCAAGGGAACTGCTGAAGAACATCCGCCGGGAAAGAGATTCCGGCCCTGCCTCACGGGCGTTTTGCCGCCCACTGCGATGTAACCATCACGCACCGCACGCATCTCAGTCGAGGCTGAGATTGTCGGCGGTCAGTCCGAATGCCCACGCCGGTGTACGAAGTGCCTGGCACTACGTCGCCTGGAACGGCGGGCCGAACCCAGATGCTCGCGATCACTCGCCATTCGGTTGCTTCGGTGGCGCGTGTCGCCGGCAAAATTGTTTGCGAAAAAGGAGACGCATAGATGAACGGTATTCCCTTGGCCCTGCTGATTCAGACCGCCGTCATGGCTGCCCCCTCGACGACGTATGAATCTGCCTACACGGACCATGTCCAGAATGGCCGTCCTTTGGTGATACTCGTCGGCGCCGAATGGTGCCCGGCTTGCCAGACCATGAAGCGTTCGATCATGCCCGAGTTCCGCCGGCGCGGAGGTTTGTCGCGCGTGGCATTCGCCCAGGTCGACACCGATCGGCAAGGTGAGCTGGCTTCGCGGTTGACGCACGGCGGACCGATTCCGCAATTGATCGTGTTCCACCGCTCGCGCCGCGGCATTCTGCGGCAAAAGCTCGTGGGCGCGCAAAGCATCGAGACGCTGCACCGCGTCGTCGATCAAGCCGTAGCGGCCACGGCCGAAGCGGAGCAACCTGCTCCGGACGCGACTCCGGACGCCGACCACGTTGCCGGCATGCCTACCCCGGATAGCACGCAGCAGGTCGACTAACGTTGCCCGGGCACAGCCGTTGGTTCACCGGCATGGGGCTCACCGGAATGGTCCCGCGCGGCTGCCTCCGGCGGATAAGCCCGAGCAGCCTCGCGTTGATCCGACTCGACTGCGCAGCGCTTGTCCCAGCCGAACGGCAAAGAGCGAAGCGCCTTGCGCAGATACGGCCAGCGTACCGCCTGGCGCCAATCGGCGCGCCAGGCGGACAGGAAACACGCATTCGCGACACGAAACTCGCGACGCCGGTAGTGCGCACGAAACAGGGTCAGCAACTGACGTGCGCGAAACGTGGGCTCGTAGGCCATGAACTCGACCGGCAGCCGCCGGGGATCGAACAGCAGGGCCGAAGCCCGTAGGCCGTCGTTCACGACGCCACGGTAATCGTCGCGCAACCGTCCCGGGTGTGCGAATTTTTCGACGACGATTTCGTCGACGACCACATAGTCGTCGGTCGCCACGAGCCAGGCAAAGAACACGACGTCGTCCAGAGTGCGGATCGACTCCGGATACTTCACCCGGGAATACACGGCGCGGCGGACGGCGACCGCACCGTTTTGGAACTCGATCGCGCCGCTGATGCAGTTGCAGAAATCGGCTTCGCGGTGGCCCGTGATCGCCGGCGGTCGACGCGGCTTGCGCCGGCCATTTTCCGCGATCGAGGCATAAGCAGCCCCGACGAGATCGGCGCCCGGGCGCAGTGCGAGGCCCCACGCGAAGGCCCCGATTGCTCCCGGCAGCAGGCGATCGTCGGCATCGAGCAGCACGATGTATTGCCCTGCCGCCGCGGCGATCCCCGTGTTGCGCGCCGCAGGCGCTCCGCGATTCGCCGTGTGGATGATCTGTGCCCGGCAGCGGTAGGGCTCGAGCACCTGCGGCGTATCGTCGGTCGAGCCATCGTCGACGACGATCAATTCCCAATCGGTCGATTGTTGGGCCAGCACCGAATCGAGCGCGCGCGGCAGGTACGTAGCATGGTTATAGGTCGGCACGACGATCGAAAACGTTGGCATCGCAAGTCCGGCTGCTAGGTCGCGTTGGTCTCGTTCAGGCCGCCGTAGCGCGTTGTTCGCTCGGCTCCGGCCGCGTGGCGCGTAACAAGTGCACCTGGCGTGCTGCATGCAGATCGAGCTGCGGAGCGGTCACATAAAACCCGGCCTGCTGCAGTCGGCCGACAAGCGCGTCGAGCCGCTCGGGCAGCAACGTCTCGCGATCGACATGCACTTCCAGCACGATCTGATCGATCCGCCGCAGCAACTCAATGGGCGCTGCGCCAAAGATGTCGTACTCCGCGCCCTCGACGTCGCACTTCAGCAGCGAGCAGCGATCGACGTGCTGCCGGGCAAACAACTCGGCCAGCGACAAACAGGGCACCTCCTCGTAGCCGAACGTGCCGAAGGCGGCCGCGTGCGCTACCGCGATCGAGTGACCGCCGCTGTTGCCGCTGAGATGAATCCGCGTCGATGCCGCAGCCCCCCCATCGATGGCCGCGGCCACCAACCGTACGCGTCCGTTGGCCAGGTACCGCGACAGATTTCGGCGCGCGGTCTCTCGATTGACGGAGATCGGCTCGACGGCAATCACGCGCCGGGCAAGCCCGGCGGCGCGGAGGCTGAACAGGCCGATATTCGCCCCGAGGTCGACCACGGTGTCGAGCGGTGGCTCTCCCTCGCACGCGCCCGTCGCCACCAGTTCATCCAGGCCGTAACAGTCGTCGAGAAACACCTCACGGAAGACGTACGCATCGTGGGTGTCGGGCCGCAATGCCAGGCGCTGCCCTTGAAACTGAAAATGGACCCTGCCGTCGGTCCACGACACCGGCAAGGGACTGTCGCGACCGCTAAGCAGCACCTCGAGCACCGGCCGGAAACTGCGCGGCCGCTCGACGGTCATTTTCCCGCCGGTCCGAAACACCAGGTCCAGCGGACCGCGCCGCAGCAGGCTCAATCGAACGTGGCTCCGCCACGGATCGGTAAAGATCGCCCGGGTGCGGCGCCAGCGCCGCCAATCGAAAATCCGGCGAAGCCACATCCGTGTGCACCTCACTCGCGACGGTCGAACCGCGCCCGCTGCCTGCCTGGCAAAAGACATCCCGCCAGCGAGCAGTTGCCAGCAGCACGGCCGTGAATCTACAAGAAGTACGACGAAGTGGTCGAGTCGAATCGCACGTTCCCAGCGGCGGCCCCCAGGTTCGCACGCCATGCTGGCGCTGCCAGCGTCGAATTCCCCCTTTACCCAGCAGGCACCATGCGCGTCAGCGTGATCATCCCGACGCTCGACGAGGCCGAGTCGATTGCCACGGGGATCGATCGTGCGTGGGAAGCCGGCGCCGACCAGGTGATCATCGCCGATGGCGGCAGCCGCGACGCGACAATCGAACGGGTCGCCGCGGCGCGCGCCGAACTGGTGAGCGGGCCTCCCGGGCGCGGCCGACAATTGAGCCAGGGAGCTGCACAAGCCACGGGCGACGTCCTGCTGTTTCTCCATGCCGACTGCTGGCTGCCCGCGGGCACCATCGACCAGGTACGCCGCGCGCTGACCGAAACTACCGTCGCGGCGACTGCGTTTCGCCAGTCGATCGATGCGCCGGGGTTTGCCTATCGACTGCTCGAATGGGGCAACGGATTCCGTGCGCGCCGGCGGCAGTTGCCCTATGGAGACCAGGGGATCGCCATGCGACGAGCGACGTTCGAGTCGCTCGGCGGTTTTGCCGAAGTACCGCTCTTGGAAGACGTGCTCCTGATGCGCGCCGCACGGCGCCAGGGTCGCATCGCGCTGCTGCCGGGCCCCTTGCACATCAGCGCCCGGCGTTGGCAGAAGCACGGCGTGATCCGCCAGACCATGCGGAACTGGACGATCTTGACCGCATTTGCACTTGGCGTCTCCCCCGAGAGGCTGGCCAGGTGGTATCGACCGCACGCACGGTAGGGGCCGATTCGGCGATTTGCCGGGGCCCCGGCACAAGGCCGCTTGCGAGTCTCGGGGCTGGCAAGTCAGAATGGGGCTGCGTTTTAGCTCAGCGGCCGAACCAGGGGATTGCCGCTGGAGCCATGTGAGGGAGCGCCGCCGGCCCGGAGGGGCTGGGGATTCGACCGGGAGGGCCAGAATGGCCATTGTGCTGCACATGCGGCCACAACTGGAACCGATGTACTGGAACCAGTTTTGTGCCGCCACCGAGCCGTTTGCCATCGCCTTGGATGGCTACGTAGCCGCCGGCCCGCGCTTTCAGGCCGAAGGCCCGCGGCTCAACCTGAATCACCATACCGAGGTCGATCGACTGGCGACCCGTTCGACCTGCGCCCAGGTGCTGTTGGCTATCCGGCAGGGGCTATTCACCCGGTTCCGCGACGAAAACGGCCCTCGCGCTGACATCTATTGCAACGACTGCGACGAAGACGTCTGCACGTCCTGGTTTCTGCTGAAGCACAGCTACCTGGCCGGGCACACCATGAATCCGGTGCTCAATCGCCTGGTCGTGATGGAAGACTTGCTCGACGCCACGGCCGGGGCCTACCCGTTCCCCGTCGACCTGCCCATCCTTCAGGAACTGGCTTGGGTCTACGAACCTTACCGCCGGACGCGGCTCGACGGTCAGCTAGACCTCCGCGATCCCGAGGTCTGCACGCGCGTCGTGTACGACGTCGAAGACCGGATCATGCGGTATGTCACCGGCCGCGGGAAATCGATCCCGCTCGATACGCACTACGAGCGTACCGGTGGCGGCCATGGTTGGGCGATGATCCGCGAAATCGGCGACCAGGCGCGGACCGGCGTGTTTGCCGACGGCATTCAGGCCTATGTCGCGGCACGCAAGCGCCGTGATGGTCGCTGGAGCTATACGATCGGCCGCATGTCGCCGTTCATCCCGTTCGACGTTCCGGCCATTCTCGAAGCCCTCAACGTGGCCGAAGGCGCCACGACCAACCGTTGGAATGGCGATAACACGACCGGCACCAGCCCCCGGGTCAGCGGCAGCCGTTTGAGCCCGGACGACGTCACGCGCGTGATCGAAGACGTGCTGCGCAAACGCGGCGCATAGCGCTGCCTTGTGACGTGCCGCCACGCGACAGGGCCCATGCGTCGCACTCACCCGGCGAGCATCGTCAGCGGGCTTTTGCGATTGGCCAAGGGGAACGATACCCGGCCGCCCAGACGCTGCGATTCGAATACCGCCACGATCATCTCAATGGCCGCCCGAGCGTCGTAAACGCTGCTTTGGGGTTGCCGATCTTCGGCAATCGCAGCGAGCAGGTCTTTGACGGCCAGCACGTTTCCGGCCGGCAGACTGCCGTCGGGCAGCGGTTCGGGCTTGCCGATCCCCGCCGTGCTCACTTCTTGCCAACGCGGATCCTTGGGGCCGAATCCCCAACCTGGATCACCCAGGAAAGCCACCTTCGGCAGATAGCCGGTGCCCATCACCAGGGCGCCGGCAGTGCCAAGCACCTGGATGCCGAAGCGCGCGGGCCGCCCGGCGGCATTGCGTTGCGAGTTGAAATACGCGGTCACCCCCTCGGGCAATCCGTACATGGCACAAACGACATCGCCGGCCAGGGGACCCAGCCCTTCGTTGCCTTCGACCAGGTCGCTTGCCGCCAGCGGCTTGCCGGCGACCGTCACGGCGCCTTGGCACCACTGCGGGTCGCCCGCCAGCGCGCGGGTCAAATCGAGTACGTGCGTCCCCAGCACCCAGAGATCCTCCGCGCCGCCGCGAGCGTCCTCTTTGCCGCGGGCACGAATCTCGAGCAGCCGCCCCAGCTTGCCTTCGGCAATCAGCTTGCGCACCACGGCGAGCTTCGGGCTGTAGCGTGTCTGGTGGGCAATCGCCAGTTTGACGTGTGATCGCTCGCACGCCGCGACCATTGCATCGGCTTCTTCCAGCGAGCGGCAAAAGGGCTTTTCAAGGTAAACGTGAATGCCGCGCTCGCAGGCCGCCTGGAC
This sequence comes from Pirellulales bacterium, assembly GCA_019694435.1. Taxonomy (NCBI): domain Bacteria; kingdom Pseudomonadati; phylum Planctomycetota; class Planctomycetia; order Pirellulales; species Pirellulales bacterium. Next base: position 3,904 of record JAIBBZ010000041.1, on the reverse strand, counting down.
CATCTCCGCATGCCGATCGACCCAGCGGGGCGCAATGCTCACGACCTCGGGCTTCGTTTTGTCGAGCAGCTCGCGGTAATCGGCAAAAGCTGCTTGGACGCCCAGCCGCTTGGCCGCCTCGGCCAGGCCCTGCTTGTTGTCGTCGGCCACACCGACGATTTCCACGTCGGGCACTTGCTGCCAGACGACGTCCAGGCCATGACCATAGTCGCCGCGCCCGGTGCTGCCGATCACGGCCACGCGCGTCTGCTTCAACATCGCTGAGTCCCTCGCCAGGCGTCAAAACCGTTGCGTGCTCAGCGCGGCAGTGTACCGCCGACACTTGCGCAAGGCCACCGCGCCAATTCGAGGTCATACGGCGGGGCAGGCCCGCGCCGCGCTCGTGCGAGATTACAGCCGCAGCATCGACAGGCTGACTTGCAGCAGCCGGTCCTGCAGCACGAGCGATTCGGGATCGTGGTGCTCGAAGGCCACGCACAAGAAATCAAGCCCTTTGGCATAGGCGATTTGATAGCCCCGCCCCACGATCACGCTGGGCACGGTGATATGCGAGAACGCGCGATCGGTGCTCGACATGGCGCTCTTGATGCCGCCCACGATGATGTTGGTGATCTCGCCCATGCCGTCGATCACCTGTGGAGACAGGGCGCCGAACTGGTCCTGCAACAGGCCTTCGACCAGCCGCACGGCGCAACGGTTGCCGACGTTCACGGTCACGAACCCGGACACCTTGCCGTGAATGCCGATCATCCCCGTCACGTCACCGCCGTCGACCGGCGGTACCGAAGAGATGCCCACGCAGCGTGCACGTGCGTTGCACATCGTCAGCGCATTCGATACCGAGTCGGTCACCGCGCGCAATAGATTCGGATCTACGGTCAGTCGGGTGACCGATTCGGCGGCGACGGTCGACATGCGAAGCTCCTCGAATTGTCTGGCGCAGCGGCGGGGGGTTGTTCCCCCTCGTTCCGTGATTGGATAGATAACTTTCGGTCACGAATTCGCCACGGGCGCCGCGGCCAGACGCTCCAGAGCAACATTTCCCCGGTCCGCGAGCCGGCCCAGGTCCGGTCGTGGCCGGTACAATCGCTCCAATCAGCACCCCGATCGGCGATGCGTACGCGGCCAGAATCGCCGCTTGCAATGATTCGGCGCGCCGTTAGTAGATCGGCCGGCGTGGCTCTTCGACCAGCTCGTAGCGGCGAATCTTGCGATCGAGCGTCGAACGCTCGATCCCCAGAATCGTCGCCGTCTGGCTCTTATTCCACCCGGTCGCGTTCAAGGTCGCCAGAATGTGCCGGCGTTCGACTTCGTCGAGCGTCAGCGGCGTGTATTCGCCCTCGGCAATCTCCTGCGAATCACCGGCCGTGGCCAGCTTCGAGAGCATCAGGTCGTCCTGGTCGATCAAGTCGGTCCGGGCCAGCACGATCGCCCGTTCGATGACATTTTTTAATTCCCGCACGTTGCCCGGCCAGCGATAGCGCACGAGGTGATCGATGGCCCGGGTGGTAAAGCCGCGCAACCGGCGCCCCGTCTCGGCGTTGAACTTTTGCAGGAAATAGTTGCACAGCACCGGGATGTCTTCCGGTCGTTTCCGCAACGGCGGGACATAGATCTCCAGTACCCGCAGGCGGAAGTAGAGGTCGCGGCGAAACACCCCGGCGGCGACATCGCGCTCCAGGTCGCGGTTGGTCGCGGCGATCACGCGGACGTCGGCCTTGACCGGCTCGCTCCCACCGACGCGCTCGAACGGATGCCCTTCGAGCACGCGCAGGAATTTCGCCTGAATGGTCGGGCTCATTTCGCCGATTTCGTCGAGCATCAGGGTCCCGCCGTGAGCCGCCTCGAACTTGCCGATCTTGCGCTCGGTGGCGCCGGTGAACGCCCCCTTTTCGTGGCCAAACAATTCACTTTCCAGCAGGCTCTCGGTCAGGGCAGCGCAGTTGAGACAGACGAACACGCCCTTGCGGCGCTGGCTCGAATAGTGCACCGCTCGGGCGACGAGTTCCTTGCCGACGCCGCTCTCGCCGCGAATCAGCACCGTGGCGCGGCTCGATGCCGCCCGGGCGATTTCCTCGGTGATACGGCGGACGACTTCGCTGCAGCCGATAATCTCGCTGTTGACGCCGAGCCGCTCGCGCAGCTGCTGGTTCTCGTCCTGCACCTTGTTCAGATCGGCGGCCAATTCCTGCTGCCGGCTCAACGTCTCGAGCACCACGGCCGTCGTGTCGGCCACGGCCAATGTGAATTCCAGATCGTCCGGATCGAGGGCCCGGTTCGCGTCGGTCGAATACAAGTGCAACAGGCCGACCACTTCCTTGGCGCGGCGAATCGGCGCGCAAATGACGCTGGTCGCGTGGATCTCACCCTTGCTGTCGCGACGGGCCAACATGCTGTCACCCATCACGTTGCGGGCCAGCACGGCTTCGCCGTCGCGCAAGACGGTCGAGGCCAAAAAAGGTGGCACGCGATAATACGTCGACCCGTCGCTGGTGCGAGAAGACACGACCTCCAGATCGGTCTGCGTTGGATCGCCTTTGAAATCGCGCGGCAGCAATAGCACCGCGCCGGCGTCGACTTCAATGCCGGCGAACAGGCCGTCGAGCGACAGCTTGGCGAGCGTTTCCACGTCCGGGGCCTTGGCCATCGTGAAGGCCAGCCGGGCCAATTGCACGGCGGCGCGACCAATCCGCGACGACGACCCGGCTTCCTCGCTCGGGCTGCTTTCGGCCGGCGCCAAGAACCGCGTCTGGCCGCGGCGATGCGTAATCAGCGGCGGCTCGGTCAACACGCTCGAATCGCCGGCACCGACGGCCTCGGTCGGCGCATAGTCACTGACCACGTTTCCCGCGCCGCCGTTGCCCGCCGAACCATCGGCAAACGCGTTCGACAGGTCGTGGACAAATGCCAGCTGCGAGCGGCCGATGCGGATGATGTCCCCGGCCTTCAGGGTGTAATCGCCGTGGACGATTTCAGCCCCGACGGCCGTGCCGTTACGGCTGTCGAGATCGCGCAGGAACCAGCGTCCCTCGGAAAAGAACACCTCGGCGTGCGACCGGCTGCAGCGTTCGTCTTTGATCGTGATCTGGTTGATCGGGGCGCGTCCGATCGTCACGGACTGGCCCGGCACGAGACGGAAGACGTCCGTCCATTTTGTGCCTTCGCGTACTACGAGGTAGGCCAGCATGAGCGCCCTTCGCACCCCACCTGCGGCTGGATTCGCCGGAGAGAACAGACCGTCCCAGCCCAGGCGTTCGGCACGGCTGCAAAAACCCAGCCTTTACCTTAGCCCCCCTTGTCGGCCTCGCAAGCCAGCGGAGGTGCCCCGGGTCGCCCGCCGGGCGAGCTCCCCCCTGCAATCGTTACGAAAGTCCTACCGCGGACAAGGTTTCGGCGCCGAGTTTTCTTGCTGCCTTTGCACAACCCAGATATTCTGGAACGGTTGAAGCACTTGTGCGGCTGGCGATTGCAATCGTCGCTGCGCGCGTGCCCGGAACGAACGAGTCGAGGCCTCCAGTCTCGCCCCCTCTCGGGGCATTTGCGTAAGGAACTCTTGCCATGTTGCACGTCCTTCGTTGCCGTGCGTCGCGCTCCGTGAGTTGCACACTCGCCTTGGGGCTCCTCCTGGCGGTGCCCGTCTTGGCGCTGCTCGATGCCCCGTCGCTGGCCCAGAACAATGGCAACGGCAATAACAACGGGAACAATAACGGCAACAACAACGGCACGACGACGCCCACGGTCACCACCGGCGTCGTCGTTTCGCAGAGCGCCGTGGGCGGTGTGGCGGTCGATGCGCAGGGCGTGTTGAGCAATGCCGTGTTCGATGCCTCGGGCGCTCTGGCCGCGGCGCGGAAGCGCGCGGCGCTGGCCGTCGAGGGCGACCTGGGCCGGTTTTCGCCGTTGC